>JBPCWJ010000218.1:0-20256 GCA_051009635.1 Rhizobiaceae bacterium | reverse complement strand
ATTCTGGATCTCGCCACCATTGATGCAGGCGCGATGGCGCTGGAACGCGATATTGTTGACTTGAAGTCGGTCGTGGAACGTTGTCACAGTGACTTGGCAGCACAGTTTGAGGAACGGGGTCTCAAACTCGAAATGAATATCGGGCTCGAAGCAGCTGAGTTTGAGGCCGATGAACACAGGATGTACCAGATCGTTCACAATCTTCTCAACAATGCCGCCAGTTTCTCGCCCGATGGCGGATGTGTACGGGTTGACGCAGTTCGCGAACAGGACTGGATAGAGTTCTCGGTTGCGGATCAGGGGCCGGGCGTGCCTGACGAAATTCGCGATACAATCTTTGACCGGTTTGAAGGCCGCAATACCGGCGGAAGACGCAAGGGAACCGGCCTTGGACTTTCAATTGTAAAAAGCTTTGTGGAGCTGCATGACGGGACCGTCCATGTGGAGGCCGCCGGGGAACGTGGAGCAAGATTTGTCTGCCGCATCCCGGTTTCCAGCAAAAAGGCCAGACAGGCGGCCTGAAGTGATTGAAGCAGATGGAGACTCCGGCAATTTGACCGGGCCGATTTTCCTGAAGGATGAGGCAGCCACCAATCAGCTGGGTGAAGACATTGCCATGGTCCTCAGGCCCGGAGACATGCTCTGCCTGCGTGGCGATCTGGGCGCAGGCAAAACGACACTGGCGCGCGCAGTAATCCGGAAACTGGCAAATGACAGCCAGCTTGAAGTGCCAAGCCCGACCTACACACTCTGCCAGACCTATGACAGCACACCAAAAATTACCCATCTTGATTTTTACCGGATCAGTGAGCCAGAGGAAATTCACGAACTGGGATTTGAAGAACTACTGGAAACCGGGGTTTCGATCATTGAATGGCCGGAACGTGCATCAGGTTTGCTGCCGGATGATGCCGTCTGGATATCACTGGATATCGTCGAGGGGAACTCAAGACAGGCTGTGATATCACATCGGGAATCAGAACGTAGCGATGATGTAAGCCGGCAGAACAATGGCTTGCTGAATCGGATTTCACGAAGTTTGTCGATCCGGAAATTTCTTGATGAGGAATGGACACCGGGCGCAAGGCGTTCATTTCTGGTGGGTGATGCATCGACAAGACGGTATGAGATTGTCGATCATGATCGGCAGCGACGTATTCTCATGGACTCGCCACGGCAACCTGACGGTCCTCCGGTTCGCGAGGGTCTTCCCTACAGCCAAATTGCCCATCTGGCAGAAGATGTAATCCCTTTTATCGGTGTTGGTGAAACCCTACTGAAAGCCGGACTGGCCGCACCTGTAATCCATGGCCGGCGCAATGCAGATGGCTTGCTGCTGATCGAGCATCTGGGAAATGAGAAAATCATAACTGATGAAAGTGCTGCAATCCCATCGCGCTATCTTGAAGCAGCGCGGCTTGTAGCACTCTTGCACAAGCAAGGCTGGACGGACGAGATACAAGTTGTAGATGAGATCGGTGCAATAACCGAATACCGAATCAGCCGATATGACGAACAGGCTTTGAAGGTGGAGGTCAGTCTTTTTCTGGACTGGTATGTACCCGAATTCTCAAGGTCCGAACTTGATGAAAAGCAAATCGAAGCGTTTCATGAAATCTGGAATGACCTGATTGCGGCACTTGAAAACTCTACCCAAACGCTGGTGCTGCGCGATTATCATTCACCCAATATTATCTGGCGAGAGAGCGAGCCATTTCCGCGCAATATCGGGCTGATCGATTTTCAGGATGCGGTAATCGGACCACAAGCCTATGACCTTGCTTCCCTGGCACAGGATGCGCGTGTCGATATTTCATCGTCGCTGGAAGAACGCATCATCAATGTTTATCTGGAAATGCGGGCTGACGAACCCGATTTCAATGTCAACGAATTCCAGCGGGATTTTGCGATTCTTGGCGCTCAAAGAGCCACGAAAATCCTGGGCATATTTGTGAGATTGAACAAGCGGGATGGCAAGCCGGATTACCTCAAGCATTTACCACGAATGCGGGACTATCTCGGCCGGAACCTGGGTCATCCGATCCTTTCTGACTATCGGGAATGGTGCAGCACTGTCCTTGATCAGGACTTGGTTTCCAAGGATTTACTGCAATGATATTGTCACAAAAAGCCGTTATTTATTCGGCAAAAATATTGAAACACAGCAATCTGGCAAGAGCGCAATCTGATGACAGATGATCCAAACCCGGTCGCAAATGAGGAAATCATCATACCAAAGCGGGCGATGCTGCTGGCCGCCGGACTTGGCCGAAGAATGATGCCGGTTACTGAAACTGTACCCAAGCCAATGATCCGTATAGCGGGCCTGCCGCTGATAGATTACGGCCTGTCTGCTCTGGAAAAGGCCGGGGTAGAAACTGTAGTTGTCAATGTTCACTATCTGGCAGAACAGATCGAGGAACACCTTGCAGATCGCACCTCACCGGAAATCATCATTTCCGATGAACGCGAATCACTTCTTGATTCGGGCGGCGGGATCGCCAAGGCGCTCGAGAATTTTCATGACGAGCCTTTTTTTGTTCTCAACGCAGATTCATTCTGGATAGAAGGTTTCAGGCCCAATCTGCTACGAATGGCAGAACTATGGGATGACTCAAAAATGGATATCCTGCTGCTGGTCTGCGGGATTGCGGAAGCTGTCGGATATTCGGGCATGGGCGACTTTACCATGGAGCCAGATGGCAGGTTAAAGCGGCGAGATGAACGGGAAATGGGACCGTTTGTGTATGCCGGTGCCGCAGTTCTGCACCCACGCATCTTCCGTGATCTTCCAGGACCGGCATTCTCCCTGAACAGGCAGTTCGACGAAGCGCTTGAACAGGAGCGGATGTTCGGGGTACGGCTTGATGGATTGTGGTTGCATGTCGGCACGCCTGAGTCCATTCGAGAAGCCGAGGAAGCAATCGCGCATAGCGCCGCCTGATATTCACGTGCGATAAAGCTGGTCAGGCTCGCTAATGGAGGGATTGCGTGTCTGAAGACGCTGCCAGAAATTCGAACGCAGGGAAGCTCAGAATAGAGCCCGGTCGCGTTTTTTCGATCCCGCCGGGTGCACCTTTTCTGAAGACACTTGCTGCGGCACTTGTCGAAGGTCGGCTGGTTGAAGGCTTCAAACCCGAAGACGATCCCTTTATCCTGTCGAAAGCAACCATATACCTGCCAACCCGCCGAGCAGCGCGTGCCCTTGGTGACGAATTTCTTTCTGCGCTGGGTGCAAACGCAAGTTTGCTACCGAGAATCCTGACATTCGGTGACAGTGGCGAAGAGGAAGAGTTCAACATTGCTGAGCCGGCTAATCCGGCGGTGCCTGTTTTACGCGATGCGATTAGTGTCAATGAACGGAGGAAGTGCCTTTCGTTCTTGATCGGCAGCTGGGCCGAAACAATATCGCAAGACAGCCTGAGACTGTTCGGGGAAGAGGATATTGTCATCCCCTCATCCACAGCTGAAGCGGTAAGGATGGCAGGGGATCTGGCGCGTCTGTTTGATCAGGTCGAAAGCGAGGAAATCCCATGGGAAGAAATCTCGCAACTTGCGAACACGGAAACAGATGAACATGGCAGGCCAGCCGCATGGGCTCATTGGTGGAACCTGACGCTTCAGTTTCTTGATGTCGTCAGCAAGCACTGGCCGTCCATGTTGCAGGAGATGGAATTGAGTGATCCTGCAGAGCGACGCAGATTACTGCTCGACCTCCGGACACAACACTATCTGAACCATGGGTCAGATGGGCCGGTGGTCGCTGCGGGATCGACCGGTTCAGTCCCGGCAACTGCCCGGCTGATTACTGCAATATCCAGACTTGAAAATGGTGCCGTTGTGCTACCTGGCCTGGATAGCCATGCGATAGACAGTTTTGGATTTGAGCAAGAAAAATCATCTGCAAATGGCAGGGCAACAGAGATCCAGCCGGCTTTAGCTGCCCATCCACAGGCCGCGCTGTCACGCCTGATCCATTCCATGAACTTGCCGGCTGAACTGATCGGGGAATTAGGCGATGTTGATGACCGGGTACAGGCCCGGACCGAACTGATATCGCTGACCATGACGCCTGCACATCTGACCGGCCAATGGGCGCAGACCAATCCTTCAGCAAAGGCGGTGGAAAACCTCGCTATCATCGAGGCAGAAGATGATCGAGAAGAAGCGTTGGCCATTGCTGTTGCCATGCGGGAAGCATTGGAAACTGAGGGCAAGACGGCTGCGTTGACTACTCCTGACCGAAGCCTCGCACGCCGTGTGGCGGCAGAATTACGCCGGTTTAATATCACGGTCGATGATTCGGGCGGAACACCATTGTCTTCAATTGAGGTGTTCAGATTTTCATTGCTGCTGCTCGATATGGCTCATGGTCCACCAAATGCGGTGAACATGGCTGCCCTGATCAAGCACCGGCTTTTGTGTGGTGAAGCTGACAGCCGTGCCTCGGCACTATCGCGCCTGTTCGAAATTGCGGTTCTGCGTGATGCCATTACTCTGCCAGCCGCCGGAAACCTTGCAGCTGCCATCCAATCGAGACGCCTGCATCTGGATACCTATCCACATGCACCTGCACAGATCCGTAATATGGAGGAAGAGGACTGGCAGGAAATGACTGCCATGGCAGAGGCGGTTGATCACGCCATGCAGCCATTGCTTGGTCTTGCGGAAAACAGTTCGATTGCTTTCGGAACAGTGATGGCTGCCCTGAGGGAATCGCTTCACCGTTTTATTGCCTTCAGGACAGATGCAGATGAAACCGAAGTCGATGGATTTGATTTTCTGGTCGAGTTTATTGACGGGTTTGCGGATTCATCCGGCAGGGATCTTAAGATACATCCGGCTGAAGCCGGCAGCATCTACTCTACCTTCGCGTCCGATACAACATTAAGGCAGGCAGAGGGAGCCCATCCAAGACTCTTCATATGGGGGCCGTTGGAAGCGCGTTTGCAGTCTGTCGATCTGATGGTACTGGGAGGACTGAATGAGGGTACCTGGCCAGTACCCGGAAAAAATGATCCGTTCCTGAACCGGCCGATGAAAGCTGCATTGGGAATGTTGCAACCAGAGCGCAGAATTGGTCTCAGCGCACATGATTTCCAGCAGTTGAGTGGTCAGGCAGAAGTTATCTACAGCCGCGCCAAGCGGTCGGCAAATGCACCGACCATTGCCTCACGATGGCTGCAAAGGCTGACGACCGTAGCGGGAGCGGATTTGGCAGGCCAAATGCAGGAACGCGGCCAGCATTACATCAAGTTGGCGAGATTGCTGGATGCCCCGATTGATTTGGGAAAGGGACCAACCGGGCGGCCATGTCCAAAACCCGCTTTAGCGCTGCGACCGACCCGGCTTTCGATTACTGAAATTGAACGATGGATTCGTGACCCCTATGCGATCTTTGCCCGGCATGTGCTCGGACTTTCACCCCTGCCCATGCTTGTCAGAACTGCCGATCCTATTCTGAGGGGTTCGGTATTCCACAAAATCGTTGAGCGGTTTGTCACTGAAGACGATATCGGCGATCCCAGGCAGAGAATAGCCGAAGTTTGTAATCGGACATTGAAGGAATTCGATATACCCGATGATGTTGCGGGCGTTTGGCGCAAGCGTTTTGATGCAATTGCCGAATTGTTTATCGAATGGGAAGAAAACAGAAAGCCGTCTATTCGCAGCAGCCATTGCGAGTTGAGCGGAGCTTATGTTTTCCCTGATACCGGATTCGAGTTACGCGGCAGGGCAGACCGTATCGACGAAATGACAGACGAAAGTTTCACAATCATCGACTACAAGACCGGATCAACTCCCTCAATCAAACAAGCGCGAACGCTTTCACCACAATTGGCACTTGAGGCCAAGATGGCGGAACTGGGTGCATTTGCAATTCCCGAAGGACTTGAACCTGGTGAGATTTCCTATGTCCGCCTGCGCCCCGATACCAGATTGAAAATTGACCGTATTTCCGGCAGCAAAGACAAAATGAGCGCGCAAGAACTGGCTGATGACGCTTGGGCAAGACTTCAGGAAATGATCAAGGCTTTCTCAAATCCTGACCAGGGATATCAATCCCGGCGCGCGCCCTTCCGGGAGGGCGATATTACCGGTGACTATGATCATCTTGCCAGAACAAGGGAATGGATGGTCTCGTCTGATGGTGCGGAGGAAGATGATGGCTGAACCTCGCTCGATCCCTACCGCAACCAGACATAATCAGGCGCTCGCTACTGATCCTCAGCGCTCTGCCTGGGTCACCGCAAATGCGGGATCAGGCAAGACCTATGTGCTTTCACGAAGGGTCATCCGCTTGATGCTTGACGGCGTGGCACCAGCGCAAATTCTGTGCCTGACCTTTACAAAGGCCGCGGCAGCGGAGATGTCCAACCGGATTTTCGAGACTTTGTCCGGCTGGGCAAGCCTTGATGAAGACCGATTGTCGGATGAGTTGAGAGAGTTGTTAGGGCATGAGCCTACAAGGAGAGAAAGGGAACGGTCCCGAACCCTGTTTGCCCTTGCGCTGGATACGCCCGGCGGATTGAAGATCCAGACCATTCACGCCTTCTGCGAAGCGCTGCTGCACCAATTTCCGCTGGAAGCGAACATGTCCGGCCATTTCCAGGTCATTGAGGAGGATATCCAGAATGAGCTGATTGAATTGGCCCGCCAGCAGGTCTTTGCTTTCATGGAATCAGGAGAAAGCAGTTCATTACGAGATGCTCTTGAAACCTTGCTTGAATCCGCATCAGACAATGGAATCGAAAAAGCGCTTACCGAACTCATCAAAAACCGCACGAAATTTCTCGACTGGATCAATGATGACCTTGAAGCAGCAATCGGGCAGCTTTGGCAATCGCTCGCTTTGCGTCCCGGAATCGACAGAATGGAGATTATTGAAACCGGCCTCGCACAAACGGCATTCGACCGGAGCCGATTGGCTGCTGCTGTCGAAACTTCGCACGAGATTGGTGGGCCCAACAATTTTCGTTTCGTTGAAGCTGTGGCGAGCGGACCAGATTTGGAGGAGATGTTCAAGAAGCGGGTTGATTGCCTGCTGACCAAGGATCTGGATCAACGCAAGACACCAGTAACCAAACCGGTTTTCGATAATCACCCCGAACTACGTGAAATCCTGGAATCTGAAGCCGGGTTGACGATTGAAATTTGCGAGAATTTGAAGGCGCTGCACCTAATCAAGGCCTCGGAGGCACTGTTCATTGTCGGGAAGGAAATCCTCGACATCTATCAAAGGCTGAAAAACGCCCGGGGACTGGCGGATTTCAATGACCTTATTCAGGCGGCAAACAGATTACTGACGCGATCCGACATTCAGCAATGGGTCCGCTATAAACTCGACAGGGGCATTGATCATGTTCTTGTTGATGAAGCGCAGGATACCAGCCCGGACCAATGGGCAATCATCAATGCCATTACAGACGAATTTCACTGCGAGACCGGTCTTGACGGTAAAGCCCGTTCGGTGTTTGTCGTGGGTGACGAGAAGCAATCAATCTATTCCTTCCAGGGGGCCGATCCGCAGGAATTCGCATTTCAGGCCCGGACGCTGGAGAAAAAGTCGCTCGATTTCAAAAAACCGTTTTCATCCGTTCCTCTTGAAGTTTCCTTCCGGTCTTCGCCGGACATTCTTGATGCCGTCGACAAGGTGTTTTCAATTAGCGAGAACTTTCGTGGTCTCAGCCAGATCGACGATCAAACCACACATGAATCGATCTACCAGAAAGTGCCGGGTGAGGTTCAGATCTGGCCCCTTTACAAAAAACAGGAAATGGAAGAACAGACCTCCTGGCTGGCACCGGTCGATGCCGCCGGCCTTGATGACCCGGCGGTTCTCCTTGCACGGCGGATTTCCACGACCATCAAACAATGGCTCGACAAAGGTGAATGGCTGGCCATCAAGGGTCGCAAGATCAGGTGTGGTGACATTCTGATTCTGGTTCGCCGCCGGGACAAGTTTACCCAGGCGGTGCTGCGAGAACTGAAGCGGGCCGGGCTGGCAATTGCTGGCGCGGACCGGCTTAACCTGACAGATCATATTGCCATTGAAGACCTCATGGCGCTTGGCCGCTTTGTATTGATGCGGGAGGATGACCTTTCACTTGCCGGTGTGTTGAAGAGCCCGTTGTTTGGTTTTGACGATGACATGCTCACGGAAATCGCTGCCGGGCGGGATAGTTCAAGCCTGTTTGAAGAGATGGAAAACCGGGCGGAAGACCAATCGCTGGAGTTTTCAGAACGGCTGCGAGAAACGGTGGCAAGACTGAAAGCGCTTGAAGCCCTGGCAAGACGGGTCAGACCCTTCGAGTTTTATTCCCACTTGCTGGGCCGTGAAGGTGGCCGCAAGGCGTTTGTCTCCCATCTTGGGCGGGAAGCTGAAGAGGTGATTGACGCATTTTTACAGGCAGCGCTTGACCATGAAAAATCGGGCAGTGGCAGTCTTGAAGAATTCCTCATTAGGCTTGAACTTTCCTCACCTGAGATCAAGCGTGAAGTCGACATGAATGCTGACGAGATTCGCGTCATCACAGTTCATTCCGCCAAGGGGCTTGAAGCACCGGTGGTTTTTCTTGTCGATCCCTGTACACCGGCATTCCTCCCGGCACACAGGCCGCCTATTTTGGAAATTGATGCCGATACAGGAAAACATGCATTCCTCTGGGTTCCAAAATCCGGATTTGATATTACGCAGACCCGGTCCCGATTGTCGGAAATCAAGGCAGATGCGGAGGAAGAATATCGAAGACTGCTTTATGTCGCCATGACCCGTGCAGCAGACCGCCTGATCGTTTGCGGCTGGCATGGTGTGAAGGAAATCAAACATGATCACTGGCACAGCATGATCAGCCGGGCACTGGAAGAAGATGCCAAGACGATCAACCCTGATAGCGAAAACGAATATCTGGCCTGGCACAGTCCCAAGGAGACTATCGAACGCCGGGGATCTGGTATTCTAGATTCAGACGAGGCAGAGTCGGAAACTGGTATGAATGAGCTGCCGGATTGGTTGCAGCGTGATCTGCCCAGGGAACGGGAAACCCTGCCTTCAATTACACCTTCGCAGCTTTCCGGTTCTGACGCCGGTCAAGTACAACCGAACCATACATTTCCGGTAGATGATTCAGAATTACAAGCAGATGAAGTCGGTGCCCTTAGCCGCGGTTTGGTAATACATAAATTGCTGGAATTGCTCCCAACCATTGAAGCCGGGGACAGGCGTGCCTATGCCCGGAACTGGCTGGAGGAAAATCTTGCAGGTTACAGCAATGAAGAAGCTGGAGTTCTTGCGGCGGGCTTGTGCAATATTCTGGCCAATAATGAACTTGCCGCTCTATTTGCTCCATATAGCCAGGGAGAGACTGCCATTGCCGGAATTATCGATATTGCCGGAAAGAAGACCAGAATCACGGGACGAATCGACCGGTTGGCAAATTTACCTGAAAAGGTGGTCATTGCCGATTACAAGACCAATGCGAATCCTCCGAATCTGGCTAGCGAAATCCCGGAAGATTACATCGTCCAACTAGCGCTTTACCGGCAGGTCATCGGGCAGGTACAGCCGGAAAAGCCGGTTGAATGTATGTTGATCTGGACACAGAATGGCAGCGTCATGACGATAGATGAAGCCGAACTTGACCGGGCTTTTTCGAAGATAACGCTGGATTGATTTACCCATGCTTGACGCAAAGGTTTGTCATACCTACGTTCAAACTCATATGTGAGAATCTCTAGACCGTGCCGTGAGCAATGCCTGCGGCATATTCAGGAAACATCAAAGGAACCTTCGATGGCAACCGTCAAAGTCGACAATGAAAATTTCAAATCAGACGTTCTGGACGCAGATGTCCCTGTTGTAGTGGATTTCTGGGCCGAATGGTGCGGACCGTGCAAGATGATCGCTCCAAGTCTTGAGGAAATCGCCGACGAGATGGGTGATGCCGTCAAGATCACCAAACTGAACATTGACGAAAACCCTGATCTGGCCGCCCAGTACGGAGTTCGCTCAATACCGACCCTGGTGTTGTTCAAAAACGGGGAACCAGCTTCCATGCAGGTGGGTGCCAAGCCCAAATCAGCGCTTGCAGACTGGATCAAGGAAGCAAGTTAAGCAATATCATATCCAACCATTTCAAAGCCTGGATCGATCGGTCCGGGCCTTTTCTTTCATCGCGGCAAGGTATTGTTGGTCCGCAATACGTCACCAACCAGATAAAGCGAACCGCAAATCAGGATGCGGGCCGGTTCCCCATCCGCCAACAAGCCGGTTATTGTCTCCAGCGCGTCGGCGACAGTGAGACATGAGGAAACCGGCAACCCGGTCGAATCAACAATCCTGGCCAATTCATTTGGTTCAATGCCGGCATCGGTTCCAGGCACAGGAACGGTAAAAACCCGCTCTGCAATTCCCTCGAAGGATTGAAAATAACCGGCCGGATCTTTGGTGTTCAGCATTCCTGCTATCAGGAATACCGGCATGGGTGCGCGTTCATCGAGATCAGCAAGAAAATGTGCAATTACCTTGCCAGCTCCGGGATTGTGACCACCATCAATCCATATTTCCATCTGCGAATTGGTTGCCTTCGCCAGACGCTGCTGGAGGTCTCCCTTTCTCAAACGCTCCATACGGCCCGGCCATTGAACCGTTTCCATGGCCTTTTCGAATGCACTTTCTGATATGTCGAACTCAGCATGGTGAAGTGCAGCGATAGCGCTCGCCGCATTTGCAAGCTGATGGGCGCCTGCCAGCCGCGGTATCGGCAAATCCAGAAGTCCCATTTCATCCTGGTAAACGAACCTGCCGCCCTGCTCAAAAAAGGTGAAATCCTGCCCGGCAATGATCGCCGGAGAGGCCTTTGACAAAGCATTTTCTTCAAGAACTGCCTGAACAATATCGATCTGAGGTCCGATGATGACGGTACATCCCGGCTTGATGATGCCGGCCTTTTCTGCAGCGATCAGTTCCAGACGGTCGCCAAGATAGGACTGATGATCAAGTGCAATATTTGTGATGATGCTTGCGAGCGGATTTTCAATCACATTGGTAGCGTCAAAGCGCCCGCCAAGACCTGTTTCGATCAGACAACACTGTGCAGGGTGTTCGGCAAACAGCAGAAACATCGCAGCGGTCAATATTTCGAAGATTGTAATCGGTGCTCCATCGTTGGCGTGGACTACCCGCTCGACTACATCTTCCAACATTTCATCGGATACAAGCTCCCCGCCTGAATCTGCGCCAATCCGAAATCGCTCATTCCAGCAGACAAGATGAGGTGAAGTGTGAACATGCACATCGATACCGGCCGATTCGAGGATGGCACGGCAAAACGCGATTGTGGAACCCTTGCCATTTGTACCCGCAACATGAATGACCTGCGGAAGATTCAGATGCGGATCATCCAGTCTGGACAAAACCGATCTGATCCGGTCAAGCGAAAGGTCATATCCCTTGGGATGTGTGGCCGAAAGTTTTTCGATTAGTGCGTCAGCACTCATGACCCCAATCCATTCTGGACCAATTCAGCCTGCCAGATGCGCCTCAGGCCGGTACTGATGCCTGTTCCCCAGCGGTGACAGCGGCATGTGAATCCTCACCCGAGGAAGAGGATGGATCATGGCCCAGGAGAATGGGCTCCGGTTTACGGTGGATCAATATGGCCACCAGACGATTGATCGTTTCCTTCAATTCCTTGCGGTGCACCACCATGTCTACCATGCCATGTTCCAGAAGATATTCAGCAGTCTGGAAGTCTTCCGGCAATTTTTCGCGGATAGTCTGCTCAATCACCCTTCTCCCGGCAAAACCGATTACAGCACCCGGCTCCGCGATGTGAATGTCACCAAGCATGGCATAGGAGGCCGAAACTCCGCCGGTTGTCGGGTTGGTCAGTACAACGATATAGGGGCATCCGGCTTCCTTGAGCAGTTCGACAGCAACCGTCGTGCGCGGCAATTGCATCAAAGACAATATTCCTTCCTGCATACGTGCACCGCCCGAAGCGGCAAACAAAACAACCGGCAGCTTGTTCCCGGTAGCAATTTCCATTGCCTTGACGATCATTTCTCCGGCTGCCATCCCCAGTGAACCGCCGATGAAGCGCATGTCGTGGACAATCGCAACCATCTCGATACCACCGGATAATCCGCGGGCAGCAATTATGGAATCGTTCATATCCGTATTGCGGCGATGTTCCTTGAGTTTGTCTGCATATTTTGTCTTGTCACGGAATTTCAACGGATCAGGGGCCACGTCGGGCTGCTCGATCTGCTCATACTCCCCATCGTCAAAGAAATATTCCAGACGCTCAACCGCTGTGATCCGCATATGGTAGTCAGAGGCCGGTATCACGCCCATATTGGCAACCAGATCCTTGTGGAAAACCATCTCTCCGGTTTCCGGACATTTCACCCAGAGGTTTTCCGGCATGTCCTTGCGCTGAAGGAGGCTGGAGATTTTCGGTCGGACGTAGTTGGTGATCCAGTTCATGGTCTGGTAAAATTCCTTGTTTCAGCTGCTGCGGCCTGGCTTTCCATCTTCAAAAATGTCTTGGGCTTGAGCAATATGGTCAATAGTTATGGCCAAATGAGGTCGGTATCAAGCCGCCGGTAACCGCGCAGCCTCGCGAACGCCACCGGCGAGCTGGCGTACCAGTGCGAACACCGCATCGACCGTCTTGCCAGTAGCTTTCCCATCAGAATCGAGGCTTGCAGCAATCGCGCCGACAAGGGCCGAGCCAACAACCACTCCGTCGGCAACCTCTCCAATCGCGCGGGCCTGATCGGCATTCTTGACGCCAAATCCGACTGCAACAGGGAGGGAAGTCTCCTGCTTGATCCGGGAAACCGATGCGCCCACCATGGCCGGGTCTGGCGCGGCGGTGCCGGTAATGCCGGTAATCGAAACATAATAGACAAAGCCGGACGTGTTCTGCAGAACACGGGGCAGACGCTTTTCATCGGTTGTGGGAGCAGCCAGCCGGATGAAATTCACGCCATATTCCATGGCTGGAATGCATAATTCCTCATCGGCTTCAGGTGGCAGATCGACAACAATCAGACCATCAATGCCGGCATTTGACGCGTCCTTTAGGAACTTCTCGTTCCCGTAAATATAGATCGGATTGTAATAGCCCATCAAAACGACCGGAGTGTCCTGATCTGCCTTTCGAAATTCACGGACCATTTCCAGGGTTCGGTCCATTGTCTGCCCGCTCTTGAGTGCACGCTGGCCTGCAAGCTGAATTGCCGGACCATCTGCCATCGGGTCCGAAAAGGGCATTCCCAATTCGATCAGGTCAGCACCGGCTTCCGGCAGGGATTTCATAATCTCAAGCGAAGTATCAAGATCGGGATCACCTGCGGTAATAAACGTTACCAGCGCGGGACGTCCCTCTTTTCTCAAGGCAGCAAACCTGGAATCGATACGCGTGTGTGTATTGGTGCTCATTTATCGATTCCTACATCTCGAAGCCGAGGCGCTCGGAAACGGTAAAGACATCCTTGTCGCCGCGTCCGCACAAATTCATGACAATAATCTGGTCCTTGCCCATTTTCGGTGCCCGCTTGACCAGTTCGGCCAGCGCATGGGATGGCTCAAGTGCAGGAATAATGCCCTCGATACGGCAAAGAAGCTGGAAGGCTTCCAGCGCTTCGTCATCCATTATGGGGACATATTCAACCCTGCCCGTATCCTTCAGCCAGGAATGTTCGGGACCTATGCCGGGATAGTCGAGGCCAGGCGAAATGGAATGACCTTCCTTGATCTGCCCGTCACCATCCTGCAGCAGGAAGGTCCGGTTACCATGCAAAACGCCGGGCGAACCGGCGGTCAGCGAAGCACAATGTTCCTCGCCCTCCAGGCCAAGGCCGCCAGCCTCGACACCAACGATGGATACGTCCTTGTCATCCAGGAAGGGATGGAACAGGCCGATGGCATTCGACCCGCCGCCCACACAAGCAATCAGCATGTCGGGCAACCGGCCTTCAACTTCCATCATCTGGTCCCTGACCTCGCGGCCGATTACCGACTGAAAATCACGGACAAGTTCGGGATAGGGGTGAGGGCCTGCAGCAGTGCCGATAAGATAATAGGTATCGGCGACATTGGTTACCCAGTCCCGCAATGCCTCATTCATTGCGTCCTTCAGCGTACCGGCGCCCGCAGTTACCGGAACAATCTCGGCGCCGAGCAATTTCATGCGGAAGACGTTTGGCGACTGGCGCTCAACGTCTGTCTTGCCCATGTAAACGACGCAAGGATAACCGAACCGGGCGGCCACGGTTGCAGAAGCAACGCCATGCTGGCCTGCTCCTGTCTCGGCAATTATCCGCGTCTTACCCATGCGCCGCGCGAGCAAAATCTGGCCAAGACAATTATTGATCTTGTGGCTGCCGGTATGGTTCAGCTCGTCGCGTTTGAAGTAGATTTTGGCACCACCAAGATGTTCCGTCAGGCGCTCGGCAAAATAAAGCGGCGACGGCCTGCCCGTATAATGCTTATTCAGCTGTTCCAGTTCAGCCTGAAACCCGGGATCGTTTTTTGCGTCCGTATAGGCCTGTTCCAGCTCGAGGATCAACGGCATTAGCGTTTCGGCAACATAGCGGCCGCCGAATATGCCGAAATGACCGTCCTCATCAGGACCGGTCTTGAAGGAATTGGGCTCAACTGGTTTTGTCACGCTACAGGCCTTTATTGTCGGATTATCACTGTTATGGCTGGCTGATCTAGACTGTCAATCTGTCAGTTCTTCAAGCAGCCTTGTCATTGGTCAAATGCTTCACCTTGTCGAGGAATTTGGCAATCAGCCGGTTATCCTTGACACCCGGAGAAGATTCGACACCGGAAGAAACGTCTAGTCCGCGAGCGCCGGATAACCGCACCGCATCTTCAACATTATCCAGATTTATCCCCCCCGAAAGCATGTATGGAATGCTTGCGTCAAGCGTTTCCAGAATCGACCAGTCAAACGACACGCCATTTCCACCCGGAAGATCAGAACCGGCGGGCGGTTTCGCGTCGAAAAGGAACCGGTCGGCTACGCCGACCCACGGCTTTATACTTACCAGATCACCGGATTCCCGTATGGCAAATGCCTTCATTACCGGCAGGTCATATCTTTGTTTCAGAGCAGCCACACGCTCTGGTGTCTCACCACCATGAAGTTGCAACATGCCCGGATTCATCGACGAGACAATCTCGTCCAGGAAACTGTCATCTGCATCCACCGTTACGGCAACTGTCATCATATTATCGTCAACACCGGATACAAGGCTGGAGGCAATTTGCGGCGTGACGTTGCGCGGGCTTTTCTCAAAAAAGATAAAGCCCAAATGGGAAGCGCCGCCATCCAGCGCCGCCGAGACGCTTTCCGGAGTCGATAATCCACAAATCTTGATATCAAATGCGGGCATTTCTTTCCTGAACAAATGAGCCTTGTACCATTGTCTGGCCGCTGGATTTCTTGGTGCCAGAAATCCATTCAAGAGTCCATCTTCCTACTCATGCACCCTGAAATTTTCAGGGCAGTGAGACCGCATGAAGAGAAGGACCATTTTTCCTCAACCATGCCTTATGTTTTTCCATTTCAGGGCAAAGCCCGCGTACCAGATCCCAAAAGGCAGTTCCGTGGTTCATTTCCCGCAAATGGGCAACTTCATGGGCAGCAAGATAGTCCAGCACCTCTGGCGGTGCCATGACAATCCGCCATGAAAAGGAAAGGGTTCTGGTGGTTGAGCAGGAACCCCAGCGGCTGGCAGTATCGGTGATACGGATCGATCGGGGTCTGACGCCAAGCGTTGCAGCATGGCGATTTACTGCCAAGTCGAGGCGGGTTCTTGCCTCCTTTTTCATGAAAGCGAGAAGTTTGCGGCTGCGCGAAGCGCCTTCTCCGGGCAGGCGCAATACCGGAACTCCATCTACGACAGCCGGCTCGACCACGCCGCGAAGCCGGTCGGTAAAAACAATCTCATGGCCTACACCCAGAAAATTTATTGTTACACCGTCTTTCAAGGATACGGTTTCAGGCAATCTTGAAATCCGGGTTTCAACCCAATTGCGATTTCGTTCCAGAAAATCATCGACTTGCTCGTCCGACACATGGGGTGGTGTTGTCAGACGCAAGGCCTGACCACCGGGGACAATTCTGAGTGTGAGTCGAGTTGCACGCGGATTTTCAACGACACGCACCGGCAGGCTATATGCACCGGCTTCCATTTGCCGTTCAGGCCTGGTTGAATTGCGATTTTTTTTTGATCCGCCTCGACGGAAAATTGAAAAGATCATTATCGGCCATACCCCATGCGAGCACAAATTCCCCAGCTCAATTGGTTCTGACGGCCGCTTCGGACAATGCCCCGCAATATCTGAAGTTTGATATCGGGAAGCGACGCATCTCATTCTAGACGATTCGCTTGACCAAAATAAAGCGGGACCCGAAGGTCCCGCCAATTTCCTGAATTATCATCTTTGATCTTGCATATGCTGATCAAATTTCCGGTACTGTGCGCGGTGAGCCGTTATCACGATCGTCTTTGCCGCCATTTGCCTGCTTTTTTGCAGCCATGAAGGCATCGAATTCCTGTTTATCGCGTGCCCGGCGCAATTCGCGAAGATGCTCGTCAAATTCAGCGCGCATCTCGTCAAGCTTTCTGCGCTCTTCCTCAAGCCTGGTCAGCTCAGCCTCGCGCCACTCGTCAAATGCCACATTTCCTGTATCTTCACGGAAATGATTGCGACGGCTTGACCTGCCTCGTCCAAAGCCGCAGGAAAATCGATCTGTGGCGCGATTCACCTCGGTCTTGAATTCACCAAGACGGTCTCCGAACAGGATGTAGGCAAGCATTGCAAGTCCCAATGGCCAGAAGATCATGAAGCCGATAATCATCATGGCAATAGTCACCGGTGTCCAGGCCGGACGGATCAATGCAGTTTGTGTCATTGGATATTCACCCCTTTTGTTCAACAAGGTTGATTACCTTGATATTCGAGGTGGTGATCAATCCTGCCTTAATCAAGAAAAAGCAGGGATTTTTCAGCAATATTTTATCTATATTTTTGTTTTAGCTGGCTTTTTTTCGTCTCAGCGGAACAACTGATAATGGCTTGTGCCGGCTACTCCGGTCATGCGTTGTCATGAAATCCACGATACGCGGGGCTATCTCAGAGCGGAATCTTGAACCGTTGAACACGCCGTAATGACCTACCTTTGGTTGCATATAGTGGACACGCTTGTCGTCTGAAAGGCTGGAACACAGTTTATGTGCCGCCCTGGTCTGGCCAATGCCTGAAATATCGTCATTCTCACCTTCCACCGTCAATAATGCGGTGTTGGTGATCCTTGAACAATCAACAAGTTCATCGCGATGCATCATTTCCCCTTTAGGAAGTGAGTGCCGGATAAAGACAGTATCTACTGTCTGCAGGTAAAAATCTGCATCCAAATCCATGACCGCAAGATATTCGTCGTAAAATTCCCGATGCTTGTCGGCCGAATCGCCATCGCCCTCGACGAGATGATTGAAGTAATTCTGGTGGGCCGCAATGTGCCGGTCTAGGTTCATTGACATGAAGCCGGATAATTGCAGGAAACCCGGATAGACATCGCGCATGAAACCGGGATGGGGAAACGGCACCGGCATGACTACATTGTCACGGAACCAGGACAGATCCTTGTGTTCGACCATTGTATTGACCGCTGTCGGGTTTTCCCGCGTATCGATTGGCCCGCCCATCAAGGTCATTGATGCCGGAACCAATGGATCGCCGCGCTTTTCCATGACGGCCACAGCGGCAAGTACCGGAACGGATGGCTGGCAAACCGCTACAACATGGGTGCTTGGGCCAAGATGGTGCAGCATGGAAATGATATAATCTATATAGTCGTCCAGATCGAATGAGCCCTCGGAGACCGGTACCATGCGGGCATCCACCCAATCAGTGATGTAGCAGTCGCCATATTGGGACATGGTTTCCACGGTTCCGCGCAGAAGCGTGGCGTAATGGCCGGACATGGGCGCTACAATCAGTATTTTGGGACCGGATTGCGCGGAAGGCGGTAGGCTGCGCTCAAAATGCAGCAGGTTACAAAACGGCTTTTGCCATACGACTTTCTCATGCACCGGCACAGGCACGCCGTTGACGCTGGTTTCGTCAATACCGAATTCCGGCTTGCCATATCTGCGTGTGGTCCGCTCAAACAGTTCGGCAGAAGCTGCAACATGCTTTCCGATGCTCATATGGCTTACGGGATTTAATGGATGGGAATAAAGCAGCCTGGTTGCATCCGCCACTGCACGCCAAGGCGCAAGTGCTGCATGTGACATTTCATAAAATTTGTAATGCATAATGCCGGATCCTGTCCTGCTTTCCCCAATTTGGTACGGGTATCCATAACATTATTCATAATATTTTGCACTGCAACAATAGGGTCAGCGCTAATTAGGCACGATTTATTAGCCTTAAGTAGTATGATTTTTATCGATAATCCTAATTTTGTTGCCAAAATGGACATTTTTGCAACTGCGAAGGCCAAAATCGCGAATCAATTGCAATAATGCCGGGATGCCTGATGGTATTCAGCTTTTGACACCCAAAACCCTGTCAATTTCTTCGCCGATCGATTGTACCGCCGAAACCGGATCCTCAACAGCGGTAACAGGCCGGCCCACTACCAGATGGGAAGCGCCAGCACTGATCGCATCACCTGGTGTGACAATCCGTTTTTGATCTCCGGCATCTGCTCCGGCAGGGCGAATCCCAGGGGTCACCACTGCCATATCGGGTCCAACGATATTTCTGACTTCCGTGGCTTCCCGCGCTGAACAGACAACACCGCCCATACCAGCCTCATGTGCCTGTCTTGCGCGTTCTTTAACCAGAGTAGCTGCATCCTCTGCGTAACCAGCATCTTTCAGGTCATCATCGTCCATTGAGGTCAGAACCGTAACGCCGAGAAGGCAAAGATTTGAACCCGCTGCACCTTCTACCGCTGCCTTCATTGCCTTCGGGTAGGCATGAATTGTGAGCATGTCGACGCCAATTCTTGCCGCGCTTTCGACACCCTTGGTAATCGTGTTGTCGATATCCAGCATTTTCATATCGAGAAAGACCGATTTACCATCGGATTTCAGTTCACGGGCGAGCTCGAGCCCTCCTGCCAGAGCAAGCTGATAGCCAATCTTGTAGAAGGTTACGGCTTCTCCCAATGTCGAAATGATCGAGCGGGCATCATCCACATTATCGAGATCGAGTGCGATTATCAGCCTGTCTCGATAGTCGGTCATCGGCATGTATACTTGTCCTATTCGGCCGGGTTCAATCCCGAATGCAGAATGTCACAGCGAAGCTGGATGCAATTTCGCCTTCTCGACGACAGAGTTGCAAAACGAATCAACCATTGTGCGCGTCCTTTCGTCCAACAATTCATCGTTTTCGTCAAACGCGCTGCCGGCACCACCTACCGAAACCTGCTCACTGAGAACCAATGCGCCAGTGCTTACAAGGGTGGCCCGTAGATGTATGAGTGATCTCATTCCAGCAAATTTGCCGGGAGACGCAGATGCAATTGCAAAAACCTTGTGCCGGTAAGGATTCAAATCCCCCTTATCATCCTGTTTGACGCGGCTGATCCAATCAATCGTGTTCTTCAGGAGCGGGGTAAAGGAAGCGTTGTATTCAGGGCTGACTATGACAACAGCATCATGGGAATGAAACAGCCGGGCAAGCTTTACTGCATTATCGGGTGGGCCATTTTCATACTCGTCATCACCGTTATATAGCGGCATTGGATAGTCACGAAGGGAAATGTGGGTAACTTCGGCTTCCTTGAAGACAAGCGCCTTGGTGAGCGTCCCGGCAAATCTTGCATTGTGGGATGCGGCACGGATTGAACCGGCAAATACCAATATTCGGGGTTTTTTCATCTGGGGTCAGGACTCATTAAATTGCACAAAATGGTAGGAGCAAATTTGTACGGATACAAGGAGGTAATGCGCAGGAAACCGCCTGGTTTTCAAGGATTTACGACGCAGTATTCCGTGCAAATTGGCCCTATCCGAAGGGCGACCGATCTGACATCGAACACCAGCGTCAAAGCTTTCGACCGGGGCACCAACCCCGCTCTTCAAGCTTTTTCTTGTATCTCTCGTCATATCGAGCGCCATTTCGTGTAATTTAATGGGTCCTGACCCTAGATTGCAGCTCTATTGCAGTTTGCCAAATAATGCTCTCCATACAAAAAACCCGCCGCGATGGAG
>JBPCWJ010000217.1:0-11608 GCA_051009635.1 Rhizobiaceae bacterium | reverse complement strand
AATATACTGCATCGACGGGCTGTTTAAAAACCTCAAGAACATCGCTGGAATAGGCTTCGAATACTTCTTCCTCAACCGGCCCATGCGGGTGGGAAGCGGCCAGCAAAACCGGTACTGGTGTCCATGGTCCGGTCGCGTCCATGGCGCGAACAAATGCCGAAAATTCCTTGGCAAGCGAGGGCGTTTGCGAGCGTGCTTCTGTAATTAAATCATCTCCGCGCAGCCAGGTCAGACTCTCGAAGTCGGCCATTGACGCCGGTCTGGCGAGCCGGTTTGATTCCAGGATCATGCCCAAAAGGGCAACACGCGGAGATGCCATCGATCAGGAATTTGGTCTGATAATCGGAGGATTGACGTCTTCCGGTATTGGACAGACATAAGGCGTCTCGGCCAATTGTTCAGCGTGTTTTGCTTGAGCGGCTGCGCGCAACTCCGGGTCCTCAATTGCCCGTTTCGCCGTGGCTGCCATTACCTTGGCTGCATAGACCATGCCCTTATGTGCAGCCGGTGCCTTGCCCTGCGCCACGGTTTGCCAGGTATGAAATGGTGTACCGACGGCACATGTTGCCACACGGGCCTGAACTGTGGGAACGGCCCAACTTGTATCGCCAACATCGGTTGAACCTTCACCGCCATCCCCTTCCAGATCCAGAGGAGCAACGAAGTCACATAACTCCAATCCATTTTCCGGCCGGGGCATGCCGCATCGACGGAAGGAAACTGCAATATCCTCATTAGTCAGCGTCTTCTGGATCTCGCGGGCGAAAACGCGATCATCCTCATCGAACGCAACAGGACCCAATCGCTCCAGTTCCAACTGCATTGCCTCTTCGAGCGGCCGGTTGCCAAGGAGATTGGAGACACCGGTAAACACCTTGCTCTCAACCTGCGTCTCGGTCATCAGGGCCGCACCCTCGGCGATTTTCTTTACGCGTTCGATCAGGACGCGAAGGCCCGGCAGGTCCCGTGCGCGAACAAGCTGACGCACGGTAGCAGTATGCTGGACGACATTGGGGGCAACACCACCCGCATCAAGATAGGCATAATGCACCCGGGCATCATCCGGCATATGCTCGCGCATATAGTTTACTCCGACATTCATTAATTCGACGGCATCCAATGCGCTGCGCCCAAGTTCCGGCGCACCTGCTGCATGAGCTGCCTTGCCTGTGAAGGTGAAGTCTATTCGGGTGTTTGCCAGTGAATTTGCCTTGTTGACCGATGTGAAGGTCGCCGGATGCCAGGAAATTGCGGCATCCACATCATCAAACAGACCCTCCCGAACCATGAAAGCTTTTGCTGCCCCGCCTTCCTCCGCCGGGCAGCCATAATAGCGGACCCGCGCCTTGATACCGGATTCTGCAATCCAGTCCTTGACTGCAGTGGCAGCAAGCAATGCTGCCGCACCGAGGAGATTATGCCCGCATCCATGTCCATGGCCGCCTGCTTCAATCGGCTTGTGTTCTGCCACACCAGGTTCCTGGCTCAACCCGGGCAGCGCATCAAACTCGCCAAGGATTGCAATGACGGGGCCATCATCACCTGCTTCGCCTAAAACTGCGGTGGGAATGCCCGCAGCATTTTCCATCACGCGAAAGCCTTGCGTTTCCAGCATGGCCTTGTGTTCTGCAACTGATCGAAATTCGTTATATAGTGTTTCCGGCACATCAAATACCCGGTCAGAGAGTCCGATAAACGCTTCACGATGCTCGTCCACGTGATTCCAAATGGCGTCAGAATTTTGCATCCTCATCCTCCGCTGGCGGTCAGGTTTTTCTAGTTTTATGGTGGCAAGCCAAAAAGTAATTCAAGAGCCTACTAATGCAACACGTTTGCTTCAATGACAATGTCCGAGAGTCTTCATCAGGCAAAACTGAACCGGTTGATCCGATCCCGGGAAGCGAGAATGTGACTTATGCTTACTGAGGTATCTGGAAAATTCGTTAGAATTACCTGGGAAGAGGTTCCCGGAATAGTTTTGGAACCGTAAAATTGGCACGGTAACCCAAACTACCGATTCCAGTGTTATTCGGCGAAGGTCAGGATTTCTTCGAGAGGTTTTTTGATTTTGGCGGCTGCCGGTACCTTGGCACCTTCTGCTGCTTTACCTGCCGCAATAATCATCATGGGCTTCTCACTATCAGGCCGCCCCAACATTGCGTTGAGAAATTTCATCGGGTTCGGCGTATGGGTTAGCGCTACCAAACCGGCATGGTGCAATGCTGCCAATAGAAATCCGCAGGCAATACCGGTACTTTCGGGTACATAATAGTTCTTGAATCTGCTGCCGTCATCGAAATAGCCCCAGCGTTGGGCAAACACCACAATAAGCCAGGGTGCGACTTCAAGATGCGGTTTGTCATAACTTGTGCCGATCGGTTCTAGTGCTTTCAACCACTCGTCACTGGCGCCTCCACTATAGAACCGGCGCTCTTCTTCCTCAGCTGCGAGACGCACCTGTCTCTTAAGGTGCGGATTGGAGATAGCTACAAAGTGCCAGGGCTGATGATTTGCACCTGATGGCGCAGTGCCAGCAGCACGAATACAGGTTTCGATCACTTCTCGTGAAACCGGGGCTACAGAAAAATCCCGAACGGTATGCCTTTTCTTCATTCGGGTTAGAAAAGTCTTGGCCTCAGCAAGACTTTGCTCTGCAGAATAATCCATCCGATCAGGCAAATCGATAGGCTCATATTTTACGTGACTGCGGGTAAACATCTGATGGCACTCAGTTTTGGGTGTTGGTGGCAGGTCCGGTCATCCTATCACTGACTAAATCAGAAACTGAAACGGTCAATTGCTGCCTCGCGGTTTCTGGCCCATCTGGTTTAAGCATTCGCCAGCCAACCAATATAGCAAATCGGTTTCCCAAGCTTCTGCAACAGGATGTTATCCACCGCGTCTGGTTATGAACTTTAGATTAAATATAGCCAGGCAATCCGACACAGCCTTGCCTTTTGTTCCAACTTGGCGAACACTGATGTCCAATAATAACACCCCAAGGAGGAAACATGAAAACCGTACTGCAAGCTGCTGTCTTATCAGTGGCGACAATTGTTGCATTTCCGGCAAACGCCGAGACGCTGCGTTGGGCAAGCGCGGGTGACGCGCTGACCCTTGATCCGCATTCGCAAAACGAAGGCCAGACCCATACGATCCGCCATCAAATGTATGAGCCGCTGATTATCCGTGATGTTACGGGGGCATTTGAGCCTGCACTTGCCAAGGATTGGGGGCCAAGCCCAGATGATCCCAATGTCTGGATTTTTAACCTTCGCGAGGGTGTAAAGTTCCATGACGGCGCCGACTTTACGGCCGAGGACGTCGTTTTCAGCTTTGAGCGCGCAAAGACGCCAACATCCGACATGAAAGAGCTACTGAACTCGATTGTCGAAGTTCGTGCCGTCGATGACTATACGGTTGAGATGGTTACGGATGGTCCCAACCCAATTTTGGACGCGAACGTCACTGACCTGTTCATCATGGACAAGGATTGGACCGAAGCGAACAACACGGTCAAGGTCCAGGATTTTGAAGGCGGCGAGATCACCTTTGCTACCACGAATGTTAATGGCACCGGAGCATACAAGCTCGTCACCCGCGAGCCAGATGTCAAAACCGTGATGGTCCGGAACGAAGACTATTGGGGACGCGATAAATTCCCGATGGCTTTCTCCGAAATCGTTCACACGCCCATTCAGAATGCTGCAACACGGGTTGCTGCGCTCCTGTCGGGAGAAATTAATTACCTTCAGGACGTGCCGGTACAAGACCTGGAACGCGTGGCTGCAGGTGATGGGCTTGTCGTGAAGACCGGGCCACAGAACCGTGTGATCTTTTTCGGGATGAACCAGGGTGCCGACGATCTTGAAGCGGACAACATCGATGGCAAAAATCCATTGGCAGACGTCCGTGTTCGTCGCGCGATGTCGATGGCAATCAATCGCGATGCGATCATGAAAATCGTAATGCGAGGCCAATCCCAACCAGCAGGCATGATTGCCCCGCCATTCGTGAATGGCTGGACAGCCGAAATGGATGCCGAATCGAAGACCGATATTGAAGCTGCCAAGGCGCTTATGGCCGAAGCAGGCTATCCAGACGGGTTCTCGATCAGGCTTGACTGCCCCAATGATCGCTACATTAACGACGAAGGCATCTGTCAGGCAGCAGTTGGAATGCTTGGCCAAATTGGCATTACCGTAAATCTCGATGCTATACCAAAGGCACAGCACTTCCCGAAGATCACCGACGGCAAGACCGACTTCTACATGCTGGGCTGGGGTGTTCCGACTTACGACTCGGAATACATCTTCAACTTCCTTGTCCACGGTCGTGAAGACAATATCGGCACCTGGAACGGCACCGGGTTCGACAATGAAGAGCTGGATACCAAAATCAAATCGCTGGCGTCGAATACAGACCTCAAAAGCCGCAATGAGGATATCGCCGGGATTTGGCGTGTCATTCAGGATGAGCAGCTCTACATTCCAATCCACCACCAGGTCATCAACTGGGCCATGGCGGACAATGTCGGAATCGAGGTTGATCCTGAAAACCAGCCCATGATCAAGCACGCACCGCTGAACTAATCGTTGTTCTAGACAAAGCAAATCCACCCGGAGCAATCCGGGCGGAGTGCCGGGTTCGGAAAAGCCAGGCCTAATTAAATGTGCGCATCCCAAGACGGGCTGGGGCGCGCCGCGCCACGGAAAGTGCACAGGGGAAAGGCAACAGCGGAATGCTGGCATTCGTCATTAAGCGCATTGGGCAATCGATCCTCGTTCTTTTGATCGTGGGTCTTGTCGCCTTTTCCATGTTCCGGTTCGTGGGTGATCCGATCGACAATATGCTCGGTCAGGAACGCACAATCGAAGACGTGGAACGGTTACGGGCACAGCTCGGCCTCGATCAGCCCTTTCCGGTGCAGTACTTCAAGTTTCTTGAAGGAGCGGTGCAGGGTAATTTCGGTGTAAGTTATCGCCAGGGCCGCCCGGTCTCAGAGATCATCATGGAACGTGCTCCGGCGACTCTCGAACTGGCGGCGGTATCGGGAATTCTGGCAATTGTCTTTGGCATCGCGCTGGGCGTGTTTACAGCTATTCGGCGCAATGGCATCGCCGCCCATACAATTATGGCTGCATCATTGATCGGGGTGTCGCTTCCGACATTTCTGATCGGAATCTTGCTGATTTACCTCTTCTCGGTCGAGTTGGGTTGGCTGCCTTCCTTCGGGCGAGGCGAAACAGTGAAAATTGGCAGCTGGTGGACAACTGGCTTCCTGACTGAAAGCGGCCTCAAGGCACTGATCCTGCCTTCCATTACTCTTGGGCTTTATCAGATGACGCTGATCATGCGCCTGGTACGGTCCGAGATGCTGGAGGTTCTTAGGCAGGATTACATCCGGTTTGCCCTTGCACGTGGCTTACGAGACCGCGTGGTGAATTTCCATCACGCATTGAAAAACACGATGGTACCAGTCGTTACAGTTATTGGCCTGCAGCTTGGAGCCATCATCGCATTTGCGATCATTACTGAAACAGTCTTTCAGTGGCCCGGTGTCGGGCTTCTCTTCATCAATGCGATCCAGTTTGTCGACATCCCCGTCATGGCCGCCTACCTGATGCTGATATCGGTGATGTTTGTCGGTATCAATCTGATCGTTGATATTCTTTACGTATTCATCGACCCGCGTCTCAGGGCCGATCGGGCAGGGGGACATTGATGAGCGACACCGGTCTCTCCACAAGATCAAGCGACAAGGGGCGCTGGGAGCGCTTCCGTGAAAGCGATTTCTTTCATGCCTTCAAACGCTCACCAGTTGCGCTGATCTCATTCGCGGTTGTCAGCATTCTGGTTTTGTCGGCAATCTTCGCTCCGTTAATCGCACCGACCAATCCCTTCAACCCCGCTAGCCTGAATCTGATGAACGGGTTCACACCGCCCATGGAACCCAACGCCTTCACGCAAGACACCTTCCTTCTGGGAACCGATGACCAGGGGCGGGATGTCTTCTCAACCATTCTTTATGGCATGCGCATTTCGCTCTTCGTAGGCGTCTCTGCCGTCCTTTTCGCCATGGTGCTGGGGATCGTTCTGGGTCTGATTTCAGGCTATTTCGGCGGTTGGACCGAAACCATCATCATGCGCATCGCCGACGTGCAGCTGACCTTCCCTTCAATCCTCATCGCAATGCTGATTTTTGGAATTGCCAAGGGTTTTACCCCGGTCGAATACCGTGACCAGATGGCTATCTGGGTCCTTATTCTTGCGATCGGCCTGTCAGACTGGGTTCAATTCGCCCGCGTTGTCAGAGGCGCGACCCTGGTAGAGAAAAACAAGGATTACGTTGCCGCCGCGCATCTGATCGGCCGAAGCCCCTGGGTAATCATGACCAAGCACATTCTACCCAACGCCCTTTCGCCGGTGCTGGTGATTGCAACCATCTCCCTTGCTCTTGCGATCATCGCCGAGGCAACGCTCTCGTTCCTGGGCGTTGGCGCTCCGCCGACACAGCCGTCGCTGGGAACGCTTATAAGGATAGGTCAAGGCTTCCTGTTCTCAGGTGAGTGGTGGATCCTCTTTTTCCCGGCCTGTACACTCCTGGCATTGGCACTCAGCGTCAATCTCCTGGGCGACTGGCTGCGCGACGCACTTAATCCGAGGCTCCGTTGACCAGTTCCGTCCTCTCAATCCGCAACCTCTCGGTTGAAATCCCGACCCGGCAAGGCATCGTCAAACCGGTTGATGATGTCAGTTACGACATAGCGAGCGGCGAAATCCTGGGTGTCGTCGGCGAAAGCGGGGCGGGCAAGTCGATGGCCGGAAATGCGGTGATCGGGCTGCTTAACCGTCCGGCGCACATATCCGGTGGAGAGATCTGGCTAAACGGTGCGCGCATTGATCAACTGCATGGCGAAGCCATGCGCAAGCTGCGCGGTAAAGAGATCGGCATGATCTTTCAGGATCCGCTGACTTCGCTCAATCCGCTTCTGACCATCGGTGACCAATTGACCGAAACAATGCTGACCCACCTTCCTATTGGTAAACGCGAGGCCGACGCTCGCGCTGTGGCCGCCTTGGAAGAGGTGGGGATTCCTGGAGCGGCAGCACGTATCGGCAGCTATCCCCACGAATTCTCGGGCGGCATGCGGCAGCGCGTCGTCATAGCACTGGCGCTCTGCGCCGAACCAAGCCTCATCATAGCTGACGAACCAACAACGGCACTTGATGTGTCTGTTCAGGCGCAGATCATATCTCTTCTGAAGCGGCTGTGCCGGGAACGCGGTACTGCTGTCATGCTCATAACCCACGATATGGGTGTTATCGCCGAGGCGGCCGATCGCGTCGCAGTCATGTATGCAGGGCGGCTGGCTGAACTTGGTCCGGTGCGCGAAGTCCTGACCCGGCCGCGGCACCACTACACACATGGCCTGATGGCATCGACTCCACTAGCCGCCGGGGGCAGAAAGCGGCTGCATCAAATTCCAGGCTCCATGCCCCGGCTGAATCTCATGCCCGGAGGGTGCGCGTTTAATCCGCGCTGTCCGGCAGCTCAGGACAAGTGCCGAAGCGATCCGCCGCCGGCCATGGCTGACGGCCATGTGGCTTGCTGGTTTCCACGGATAGCGGAGGCCGCAGAATGAGCGAATATGTAAAGGTCAGCTCCCTGACACGGATTTTCGACGTCTCCAAACCCTGGCTGAACAGGGTTTTGGAACGCCGGGATAAGGCCTTCCTCACCGCCGTGTCCGATGTGAGTTTCCAGATCGAGGAACGCACCACCTACGCCCTAGTCGGAGAAAGCGGATCGGGAAAGTCCACAATAGGCAGGATGCTTGTCGGATTGCTCCGGCCTACATCGGGCCACGTTGAAGTTGAGGGCATCGACCTTGCGGTCGAAAAGGACCCCGAAAAAATCTGGTCGGTCCGCTCTAACATCCAGATGATCTTCCAGGATCCCTATGCTTCTCTCAATCCGAGGTGGCGGGTACGCGATATCATCGCCGAACCCGTCGCGTCGAAGGGCGGAGAAACCGATGGTCTTGCTGAGCGCCTTTTGGAGCAGGTCGGCCTGCATGCGTCTGATGCCGGGAAATATCCGCATGAATTTTCTGGCGGCCAGCGTCAGCGGATCTGCATAGCGCGGGCACTGGCGTCCGAACCCCGGCTGATCGTCTGTGACGAACCGACATCGGCGCTCGACGTGTCTGTCCAGGCGCAGGTTCTCAACCTTATGAGCGATCTCAAGGACCAACTCGGCTTGACCTATCTTTTGATCACCCACGATTTGACCGTGGTGCGGCACATGGCCGACAGGATCGGAGTTCTTTACCTTGGCCGCCTCGTCGAAGAGGCATCGCCGAAAGATCTGTACGAGGCGCCTACGCATCCCTATACACAGATGCTTCTGGCCGCAGCTCCGCGAATGGACGCCTTTGGGCGTGAAGTGCCGCCACCTGCCGGTGAAATCCCCGATCCAATCAACCCGCCATCGGGATGCGCCTTCCATCCGCGCTGCCCGATTGCCAAGGACATTTGCCGTCAGGAGCGCCCTGAACTGCGTCAGATAGGAGCACGCCGGGCCGCGTGTCACTTTGCGAACTGATTGATCACGTGGCCAGATAAGTGGGCTTCGTCGATGTTTTGGAAAATAGGCCCGATGCCTGGTTTTTGAATCGGCGACACCGGACCCGACCATTCGACTAGAGAAGTAGAAACTTCAAATGGTCGACTCAGATTCAATCAAAGCTGTGCACAACTTGCAAGTAACATTATTGGACATAAGTCGCTAATGGCAATCCATCAGGAAACCAGGGTACCAAAAATTGCACACCACCGGACAAATTGAGATCTGAAATTACCATTCGCAGCTTAACGATTGCCGTACTTGGAACACAGCGTTTCACCGTGATTTGTCCCGGTTCGGTGCGGCTTGATTAGCGCACCCCAAGACCTGCCGTTAGTGCACCATCGATCCGATAATCGGTTCCGCTAATGAAATTTGCGCGGTCAGACGCCAGGAAAGCAACCAGTTCGGCGACTTCTTCCGGTTCGGCAATGCGACCAAGAGGATGCGCGGCACCAAAGCGTGCAAATGCAGCTTCAATGTCCGCCTCTTCGCCATCAAATTTGCAGGCAGCAAGCTCAAGAATTGGTGTGCGCACCGAGCCTGGACTAACCGAGATTACCCGTATCTGGTCTTCAGCGAAATCAAGGGCCATGGCGCGCGTTAATGCGTGGATACCGCCTTTGGATGCGACATAGGCAGCAACGCCTTTCTGGCAATTGAAACCCTGTACGCTGGCCAGATTGACAATGACACCCCCTCCGCGTTGGCGCATATGAGGCACAGCATATTTAGCAGTCAGCAGAATGGAGCCTACATTGACTTGCATGCACTTGGTAAAAACATCGAAGTCGGTATCCAGAGCATCTCCATAAGGATGGATCGCCGCCGAATTGACCACGATGTCGACACCGCCAAATTTCGACACGACCGCAGAGACAGCCTTCTCCACCTCATCGGGTTCAGATACGTCAACCCTTGCACTGATCAGATGCAATTCTTCGCGCTGAGCAAGGGAATCGAGCTCCGCATTGCCAACATCATCTATACCAAAGGCCGCAATCATAGCTCCAGTACGGGCAAACCGCAGGGCGCATTGAGCTCCAATGCCTGTTGTTCCCGTCACAATGGCAACCTTGCCTGAAAAATCATTTTTCATGTTTTCCCACCAAATTTTCCGATTGTCGTGCAGACCTTTAGCGGTATCGATTTGAATCACTTAAGGCCTTGGAATTTTTTCTTTCATCTCACCAAGATCCCAATAAATACCGGCCATGATCGCTAGCCCCTCACGCGCAATCTCGATCGGCATATGTTCGTTCGGCGCATGCTGCGAGCATTTTGGATATGAGTGGGGCACCCAAATTGTTGGAAGTCCGAGCACTTCCGAGAATACGTCATTTGGTAGACTGCCTCCAAGATTTGGGAGGATGGCAGGTTTGATCCCTGTGGTACGTTCAACCGATTCGGCGCACCATGTTACCCAGGGATTATCCGGATCCAGCCGGGTCGCGCGAAACATTTGATTACTGTCAGGAGTAATGGACACATTCTCGAAACCTTTTGAATCCAGATGTCGCCGAAGTGCAGGGAGAATGTCGTCGGTATCCACACCAACAACAAACCGTAATTGACACCGTGCCCAAGCAGAACCCGGTATTGCGCCTACTGGCGCATTCGGATTACCGGCTTCGAAGGCAAGGACACAAAATGAACTCCAGGCATAGAGTTTCTCGGCAGCGGTTAATCCCGGCTCACCCCAATCGGCATCTATTCTCGGTCCTTCCGGTTGCGATTGAATCTCGCAGTCGGCAAGGACTTTCCTTACATTCAGCGGAATCTCCTTCGGGACCCATTCAGGGACCAGAATGCGGCCTGACGGCCCACAGATACAGGCAATTGCATTTGCGAGTTGCGTAGCCGGATCGCTTAGCAGTCCACCCCAATTTCCGGAATGATGGCTGCCATCACGCGCCTCAACCGCCAGATCGAATGAAATGGATCCGCGTGAGCCCAGGAATAATGTTGGCCGATCCGCAGAAAGTCTCGGTCCGTCAGATGCGACAAAGACATCCGCTGCCAGGTCTTCCTTGTTAATAGCAGCAAATGAGTGAAGTCCCGGCGACAGAACCTCTTCGCCCATCTCGAAAATGAACTTTGCGTTGAAACCCAATTGCCCGCGTATGTCCAAAATCGTTTCCAGCGCAGTGAGGTTGATTGAATGTTGTCCCTTATTGTCGGCAATGCCCCGTCCGTACCAGCGCCCGTCTCTTTCGCTGAGTATCCATGGCGACAACCCGTCATCCCATTTAACGTCCATTCCGCGAACCACGTCGCCGTGACCATAACTCAAGACAGTAGCCAAGCCCGGATCTTCAATTCTTTGAGCAATGAGAAAAGGCCAGTCATCATGGACGTGCACTTTCCACTGGAAACCCAGACGATGAAGCGTCGGGCCAAGTTCCCCCTTAAGATAGTTGGCAAGTCCTGATCTGCGGCCGGCGTTTTGACTTTCTGTGGGAAATGCTACCCGCCTCGCCAGGTTTTCCTGAAAACTGCCGGAATCGAGAGTCTCAACTGCAGCTGTAATGGCGGCTTGACGACTCATGTTTGCAAACTCCAACCAGACTACCATTCCCAATTACTGCAATGTTACCCAAATAGATTGATCTTGTCTGTAACTGGGGCACCGCGAAATTTCGGCAAATCATGTTCCTCAAAATCTGATTGGTACCACAAAGCCTATTGCAAATACTGCAGCGAACAGAACAACATATGAAGCCAATGAAATAAGCATTTGCCTTTTTGTAGATAGGGTATTCATCTCCATGGGCTTGTCTGTTTTCGGCTGGTGAGCACTTTCGGATGGCTCAGGAGACTTAAACCCTAGTCCAGGTGCAGGACGATCTGCGCCCGACATGCCAGTCTCAAGCGCAACGGGTTGGGACAGGTTAAAGACACGGTGTCGATTAGTGAAAGGCCAGCTTGTGTTGATAATCGTGCCGTCCCGGGACATTGGGAGGGCGATCTTATCGGCGG
>JBPCWJ010000216.1:0-7054 GCA_051009635.1 Rhizobiaceae bacterium | reverse complement strand
GTGCTTTTGTTCTGCGCAGGTTTCACTTCTTGTCGTTTTTATCCTGCTTGTCCTTACTTTTCCCGAGAGGTCCAAGATTGTCGAACAGGGCGATATCGACACCATGGCGTTTCATGATGAAGGCCTGTTGTAGAACGGACAGCGTATTGTTCCACGCCCAGTAAATCACCAGACCGGCCGGGAAGGTCGCCAGCATGAAGGTAAAGACAACCGGCATCCATTTGAAGATCATTGCCTGTGTCGGATCGGGAGGCGTGGGGTTCATCTGCATTTGCAGAAACATTGTAATGCCCATGATCAATGGCCATACGCCGATCATCAGGAATGCAGGTACCTCGAAGGGAAGCAGGCCAAACAGGTTGAATATGGTTGTCGGATCGGGTGCAGCCAGATCCTGAACCCAGCCAAAAAACGGCGCGTGACGCATCTCGATCGTTATGTAGAGGACCTTATATAGTGCAAAGAAAATCGGAATCTGCACCAGCATCGGCCAACAACCGGCGGCTGGATTGATTTTCTCCTTCTTGTAGAGCGCCATCATTTCCTGCTGCAATTTGACCTTGTCATCACCATAACGCTCGCGCATCGCGGTCATTTCCGGCTGCAGTTTCTTCATGTTGGCCATGGACTTGTATGACATGTTCGCCAGCGGGAAGAGTGCAGCCTTGATCAGAACGGTACCGGCAAGGATTGCCACGCCGAAATTACCAAAAAACTTGAATAGCCAATCCAGCAGATAGAAGGTTGGTTTGGTCAGAAAGTAGAACCAGCCCCAATCGATCAGCAATTCGAAACTTGTTATGTTTTGTTCGGATTCATACTCGTCAATGACGTCGACTTCCTTGGCGCCGGCAAACAATAATTGCTTGCTTTCAGCTGATTGTCCCACCGGAATGGTGATTGCATCTGACAAAAAGTCCGATTGGAATCGCGGCCGGCCATCCTGAAAATAAGAAAAGCGTGGTTTGAATTCCCCCTGGGGTGCCAATGCGGCAGCCCAATATTTGTCAGTTATCCCAAGCCAACCATCATCGACCCTGTCCGTGGTAAAGCTGGGCTCATCTTCCATGTCAGAATATGAGATCTCCTGGAGGCCCTCCTCCCCGAAATATCCAATCATGCCTTCATGCAGAACAAAGGTTGCCTGGCTTACAGGCTTGGAAAACCGGGTTACGCGGCCATAGGGAGACATGGTGAGCGGGGCATCGGAATTGTTCACCACACCATCGATATAGGTGAACAGATAATTGTCATCGACGCTGATTGTGCGGGTAAAGGTTACATTACGGTCATTTGTCCAGGTAAGCGTAACCGGGGTGGTGGGTGTGAGTTTTGAACCTGATTGCAATGTCCAGATGGTATCTGAGCCTGGAACCGCACCTGAGCTGTCGGCGCCCACATACCCAAATTCCGCAAAGTAGCCGTCGGTCAATGATGACGGCGAAAACAATGTAATTAGCGGGCTGTCCTTGTCGATTGTTTCCCGATATCCCTTCAGGCGGAGATCGTCGACACGGGCCCCTTTCAGATTTAACGAGCCAGTAAGGCGCGAACTTTCAATTGCAATACGGGGATCGCGCGACAAGGCAGCTTCACGATTGAGTGCCTGCGAACCCGGTATATCGCCTATGGCTCCGGGGACATCGGCGCTACCGGAATTTTCGGGATTTTTAACAACCGGAATATCGGAATCTGTATCGCTCTGGGGAGCAGGGCTGGCCTGCCGGGTCTGTTCTGCCTGCTGACGCTGAATTTCAGCGGCACGGCGTTCATCTTCCATTTTTGGAGTTATGTAGAAGAACTGCCAGGCGAGGATTACGACAATCGAAAGCGCTATGGCGAGAAATGTGTTGCGAGAATTATCCATTAGGTCAGTTTTCCTGCGCGTGCCTTTTGGGCTTCAGAAATTTTTTGCGCCCTTTTCCCGATTGGTTTGCCAGCGCCGCCCTTGCGATGCAATCCCGTGGAATCCAGTCCTCTGGTCAGTTCACGGGTTAATTCGCCAAATGGCATGGTCAATGCACCTGCTCTGGCAACAATAACATAATCGTGGTCAGATGAAGCATGTTCCCCAGCGATATGACGGACGACTTCCTTCAACCGGCGCCTGATACGGTTCCTTTGAACGGCATTTCCGGTTTTCCGGGTGACGGTATATCCAAATCGAAAAGCCGAGTTTGTGGTCTCGTTTGCTTCACGCCTGCGTGCCTGCAAAGTAAAACCGGAAGAATGAAACCGCCTGGCACCGCGCATGGAAAGGTATTCCGAGCGCTTTCGCAACCGATCGGGATGAGGAATTATCTTCTCGGGCTTCAAGGTTCCGTTCATCAGTTTCAGGCGGCTCCACATTTCGCCGTTTGAATTACGGACCTGCTAGGCTGTAAGTTTTTGCCTTCTACGCGCCCGGCGTGCTGCTACTACTCTACGGCCGCCCTTTGTCGCCATGCGGCTGCGGAAACCGTGCCGCCGTTTGCGAACAAGCTTGCTTGGCTGATATGTACGCTTCATGTTCAATTATCCGGCGCTCGGGCACGGACCCTCAAATTCTAGATATTCAATACGGGGAACGGTGTTCCTGCAGGTTCCTGCTCCAAATCAACTAGGTCAAATCGTTGAGCCAATTCCAACTGGTCTGGCAATTGCGAATTCGAACGCAATTCTGGCGCACGGGAACCTTGAACCCGATCGTCGCGCGCTTATAGAAACTACGCCTCTTCCTGTCAATTGCACAAAGCGATTCACAGCGAATTTTGCATGTCCTGAGAATGCGCGATTCACCCTGTTATGGGCGACAAAATTTGCTGGAAATGCCTACTCTCATACAGATAACCTTAATGTGAGTATGCTATTGCTTTTTGTCAATCCGGCGTGAGATCGGCCCCAAGGTGATTGCGCTTGGCCCCGGCAATGGGCATTTGAACGTCTGAAGCGGGAAATCCCGATCATGATGTTGGAGCCGAAAGATGAGCATCGGAATGGATGAGACAAGTACCAAAGACCAGGCGGTGAACGATTTTTCCGGGCAAATCAAGAGGTTCCTTCCCGCGCTGCTGGTGGTGCTGTTGCTGCTCATTTCATGGCTCGCTGGTTGGTTTGAGTATTTTTCCCTTTCAAACCTGATCATGAATCGCGAGGAATTGGCTGCCTATGCCAGCGAAAACCGGTTTGTGGCGATGGCCTCCTATTTGCTGATCTATGCTGCGCTGGTTGCCATTTCCTTTCCCGGAGCATCATTCCTGACCATTGCCGCCGGCTTCGTGTTCGGCGGATTGACCGCCGGTATCCTGACTGTATTTGGTGCCACCGCCGGAGCTGTAATCATATTTTCGATCGCGCGGTCTTCGTTTGGCGATTTTCTGACACGCAAAGCCGGGCCATTTGTCTCCAAGATGGTCGATGGATTTAATCAGGATGCATTCAATTACCTGCTAATGATACGTTTGACGCCGCTTTTTCCTTTCTGGGTCGTCAATATCGTTCCAGCCATTCTCAATGTAAGACTGTTGCCCTATACGATTGCCACCTTCCTCGGGATTATTCCCGGTACATTTGCCTATTCCTTTGTCGGCGCTGGTCTAGGCAGTGTGATTGAGGCACAGGAGGCGGCAAATCCCGGATGTGCCGATGCTGGTACTTGTGAGATTGATCCATCAAGCCTGGTCACACCGCAAATTATCTGGGCGATGGCAGGACTTGCCGCGATCTCCATCCTGCCCGTGCTGATCCGGAAATTCTGGAAAATCAAACCGGCTGATCAGTCGTAGATTCCCGGAACTTGACGAAGCTGACCGGTCGTGGTCAACCAATTATGCCCCACTATATGGCGGCAGAACCTTATCTGTTTGTTTAATATCCGAAATTTCAGGAAGTAGCGATGTCGACAACCCTTTCTCCAGATATATGCGTCATTGGCGCTGGTTCGGGCGGCTTGAGCGTCGCGGCGGCTGGTGCAGCACTGGGAGTCCACGTCGTTCTGATTGAAAAGGGAGAAATGGGCGGGGACTGTCTGAATTATGGCTGCGTTCCTTCAAAGGCACTTCTGAGCGCAGGCAAAACTGCGCAATCGATGCGCAAGGCCGGAGAGTTTGGAATCGGGTCTGGTGAGGACCCGAAGATCGACATGCGCGGCGTCAATGCGCATGTGAAATCGGTCATCGCGGCAATCGCTCCCAATGATTCGGAGGAACGGTTTACGGCTATGGGCGTTCAGGTCATTCGCGAAACCGCCCGTTTTAGCGATACCAAGACAGTGGAGGCGGGAGATTATGTTATCCGTGCCAGAAGGTTTGTCGTCGCAACCGGCTCATCGCCCTTTGTTCCACCCATACCCGGACTGGATGATACGGGCTATTTCACCAATGAGACGATTTTCGAGAACCGGCGCAAAATTCCGCATCTGATTGTTATTGGAGGCGGGCCGATTGGCATGGAGACGGCCCAGGCTCATCGCAGGCTTGGTTCAAAGGTTACCGTGGTGGAAGGCTTGAAGGCCTTGGGAAATGATGACCACGAAGCCTCTGCGATTGTCCTGGAGGAGCTGCGCCATGAGGGCATCAAGATCATTGAAGGCGCCCAGGTTACAGAAGTCAGGAAAAGCGGAAAAAACAACGTAGCCGTTCATATCGAGATGAAAGACGGGGGGAAGGAAATTACCGGTACAGACATCCTCGTCGCCACCGGTCGTGCACCAAATATCAAGGAGCTTGATCTGGGAAAGGCCCGAATCAAGTTCGACCGCAAGGGTATCAAGGTCAATTCAAGATTGCGGACATCGAACCGAAGGGTTTATGCGATTGGCGATGTTGCCGGTGCCCTCCAGTTTACCCATGTCGCGGGATATCACGCCGCACAGGTGGTAAAATCAATTCTGTTCCTGTTCGGCGGATCGGTCAATCACGATGTGATTCCCTGGGTTACCTTTACCGATCCCGAGCTTGCCCAGGTGGGTATGGATGAGGAAGCGGCCCGCAAGCGGTATGGAACGATCAATGTATTGCGCTGGCCCTATCACGAAAATGACCGCGCGCAGGCGGAGCGAAAGACTATCGGGATGATCAAGATCATCGCGAACCGGCATGGCGTGATCCTGGGCACCTCCATTGTCGGTGCCAATGCCGGCGAAATGATCCATTTGTGGACCCTTGCGATCTCAAAAAAGCTCACATTACGCGACATTACCGGCTATGTTGCCCCATATCCGACCTATTCGGAGATTGGACGGCGTGCTGCAGTTACCTATTATGCGCCCCTTGCACGCAAGCCTATGGTAAGATCAATCATCGGATTTTTGAGAAAATTCGGCTAGGGTCAGGACGCATTAAGTTGCATAAAATGGCGCTCGATATGACGAAAAATATGAGGCAAAGCTTGAAGAGCGGGGTATGTTCCCCGGTCAAAGGCTTTGACGCTGTGGTGCGAAATCAGATCGGTCGTCCGCCGGATAGGGCCAATTTGCACGGACTTCTGCGTCGTAAATGCTTGAAAACCGGATGGTTTACTGCGCATCTATTTCTTGTATCCGTACAAATTTGCTCCTACCATTTCATGCAATTTAACCGGTCCTGACCCAAATATTGGTCCAGATAGCAAGTAATAACGTAGAATATTGATGCATCAGGAAAGAAAAATTCAGGCTGTTGACGAAAACAGTCAAGGCGCAAAGCCGCTGGCGAATGGCAATTCATCCTCCGAAGGCGGAATGTTGAAAAGCCTTTCGGGCAAGTTGCTGATCCTGACCATCATTTTCGTCATGATTGCTGAAGTTCTGATTTTCGTTCCTTCGGTGGCCAATTTTCGCAATGTCTGGCTGCAAAACCACCTGGATACTGCCGAGGTCGCCAGCATTGTCTTTCTTGACAATAGCGATCCGATGCTGAGTGAGGTTGCCCAGGCAGAGTTGCTGGAAGCTACCGGTTCAATTGCGGTCGCCATTCGTGCCGGACCAATCAGCACGATGATGGCAAAAAGCGACATGCCGCCTGAGATTGACGAGCATATTGACATGACCGTCATGCGACCGGTTTCCTCGATAACGTCGGCACTGAGCCTGCTATTTTCAAATCAGGAACGCATATACCGCGTTTTTGGAACCATGAAGTCGCGTGATGCTACCATTGAACTGGTACAAAGCGACGAAAGACTGCGGCAGGCGCTGCGGATATATGGGCGCAATGTCTTTCTGATTTCGCTGGCGATTTCGCTCATAACCGCCTCTCTGGTCATTCTTGCGCTTTATCTGATCATTGTGCGACCTGTGCGGCGTCTTTCCAGCAATATGACGGATTTTTCCAGGGAACCCGATAATGCGGCCCTGATCCTGCAGCCTTCCGGACGTTCGGACGAGATCGGGGTTGCAGAAAAGCGACTAGCCGCCTTCGAGACCGATCTGCACAACACGTTGCGCCAGCGCCAGCATCTCGCCGATCTAGGGCTGGCCGTTTCCAAGATCAATCATGATCTGCGCAATATTCTGGCTTCCGCGCAATTGTTTTCAGACCGTATCTCGCAATTGCCTGACCCGACCGTGCAGCGCGTCGCCCCGAAACTGCTCCGATCAATTGACCGGGCGATCGACTATACCAAATCCGTGCTTGCCTATGGCAAGGCGGTGGAGGCCCCACCTGCCTGCAGGCCGCATCGCCTGAGGGCAATTGCCGATGATGTGGCGGAATTGCTGGGTCTTGACCAATCCAGCAATGTCGACTGGCGCAATGAGGTATCGGCACAGCTGGAAGTGGAACTTGACGCCGAACAGATGTTCCGCGTCATGGTCAATCTGTGCCGCAATGCCTTGCAGGCAATGGAACGTGACCTTGATACCTCTCAAAGTGTTGTCTCACGCATCACCATTAGTGCCGCCGAGGAAGATGGTGAAGTACATTTGCGTATCGCTGATACCGGTCCAGGCATCAATGATGAAGCATTAAGGAAGCTGTTCACGGCGTTTAGCGGATCGAGCAAGGCAGGTGGAACCGGGCTGGGTCTCGCGATTGCTGCGGAACTGGTACGCGCCCATGGGGGTGAAATCAGCGTTGAGGAAACATCTTCTGCAGGG
>JBPCWJ010000215.1:0-25524 GCA_051009635.1 Rhizobiaceae bacterium | reverse complement strand
CATGCGGATGATTTTGTCGGCAAATATTGCCGCAATTGCCATGGGCCCGGCGAAAGTGCGCAGGGAAGCTTCCCGGCCGGCGATCTGGAATCGCTGGCTACCAATGCAGCCTTTGTAACACCGGGTGATCGCGAGAAATCGCTTCTCTATACCAGTGTAACCAGTGGCCGTATGCCCTATGGCAAGCGCCCGACAACGGGCGAAATTGACAAGCTCGGACAATGGATTGACTCACTTAACGAGCCAAGCGCTGTAAGCCGGGCTGTTGTATCCAGCAAGGTGGATCGCCAGAGGCCAATTCTTGCCTGGAGGAGTTTTGCCGAGGCGGCAGTTCGCGATATTTCCGATATCAATGAGAGCGACCGTCCGTTTATCCGGTATTTCTCATATCGCCAGCAATATAATGGCAAGCTGCCATGTGAAGAGGAAGCTGCATTTGAGAAGCGTATGGATCTGTACCGTGCAGGCTTCCACAAGCTGTTGAATTCACTGTCGCTTGGAAATTCTCTGGTCGTCCCTGAAAATGTGGATGGCACAAAGGATCTGTTGGTCCGCGTCGATATCCGCGATCTGGAATGGGATACCGATAAATGGGACAAGCTCGTTGCCGAGTATCAGTTTGGGTATGATCCGGACAGCGATACCATTCTCAAGACGCTTTCCGGTGAGACGGATACGAACCTGCCGATCATGAGGATCGACTGGTTTATGGCAAATGCGCCGCGTCCCAAGCTCTATCATGCGTTGCTGGAACTGCCCAAGAATATCTCCGAACTGGAGAAAACCCTTGGTGTCGATGTAGATGACAACATCAAGCGCCGCCGTGTTGTTCGTGCAGCCTTTGAAGAAGGTGCTTCCGGGGTTTCCGACCATAATCGGATGCTTGAGCGTCACGACACGCCGCAGGGCGGGTATTACTGGAAGTCCTATGACTTTGCCGGTAGCCGCAACAAACAAAGCCTGCGCCGTCATCCGCATGGGCCGAAGGATATCGAGCCGTTGGATGCTGAACTGGAGTCGTTTGAGCATGATGGTGGAGAGATGATTTTCTCACTGCCAAACGGTCTGCAAGGTTACTATCTGTCGACTGCTGCCGGGGATCGGCTGGACAAGGGACCGACTGAAATCGTCTCGTTCCGTCAACGTCCGATTGGCAAGGGTATCGACATCATCAATGGCCGCTCCTGCATGGATTGTCATGCCGACGGAATAATCGCCAAGCGCGACCAGTTGCGCGACTATATCGAAAAGTCGCCGACATTCTCGGTCGAGCAGCGCGATATTCTTCTCGAGATGTATGTCAAGCAGGATGAGCTGGACAAGGACTATGCGAGGGATCGTGGGCGCTTTGTAAACGCACTGGATGCCATTGGTGCGACTGAAAAAGCGCCTGACGGCACGCTCAAGAGTAAATCCGGTCCGGGCAAGGAAGAGATCGTCACCTGGTATGCCGATCTGTATGAGGATGATCTTGATGCAGAAGCGCTGGCGGCCGAGTTCGACATGACCCTTGAGGAATTCGAGGAAGGCATTCAGCGTGTGGACGATATCGAAGTCCTGCGTATCGGCCTTGACTGGATTACCCAACTCAAGGGTGGCTCCAAGGTGCCGCGTTTTGAAGTCGAACAGCAATTTGCAGCCTTGGTGAAGCCATTGCTGGACCTTGAACCGCTCGACAAGAAGACGGATGAGGCTGTTACCACCAATGAAGACAAGAATGCCAAGGTGGATACGCCCGATTACAAGGACCCTGACTATCGCGATGATGCATTCAAGGATGATGACGCGAAGAAAAAGCTGGCGCTGAAAGTGAAGATCGATAATGCCGATGTGTATATTGACGAGAAACTTTCTTTCGATATCACCGCCACAAATGCATGTGAATTGCAGGTGTTCTATGTCGAGGCAGATGGCAATGTCGAGGTTGTGCCTCAGGAGATGATCGGCAAGAAGAATCTCGAGGCTGGCAAGGCCCGGCGGATTCCCGACCCGGCGTCTGGTGACCTCGTGTTCGACACGGCCGCAAAGAACGAGACGCTTTTGCTCTTCTGTCGTGAAGGTGGCCTTGGTGACCAGAGATTGTCGGCCGAGCAGGCCAGAAAGCTGGCCGAGGAATCGGGAGAATCCGCTTCTCGAGGATTGGCAATCAAGCTTTTCGAAAAGGCAAAGGATGCCGAAAAGAAAGTCGAGGCCAAAGATGGAAAGAAAGGCGGCAAGGGTACTTCCGCCATCCATATGGTAACGTTCAATGTAAGAGAACGCGACTAATCAATTATCGCCGGGACCTGAAAAAGTCCCGGCGTTTCCTCATCTATTTGGCTATTTCCTGAAATAATTGGTGCATGACGTTGGATGGTTGCTTCTGCATCCCTTCAATTTTGGGTCGAAGCATATTATAGATTCTTGAGTCTGTGTTTCCGACACGGGCTGGGGACTGGGAATTTTGACAAATTCATACACTACCGGTCGAAATTCATGCGGATGCGCTGATTGGGCGAAAGGCAAATATGATGAAACCAACCCTGATTCTCGTGGGTGCCGACAAGGGCGGCGTCGGCAAAACCACAACATCACGTGCATTGCTCGATTTTCTGCAGCGGCGGAACATATTGGCCCGCGCATTTGATACCGAAGATCCACGGGGCACATTGCACCGATTCTATCCCGGTATTACCGAGATTATCGATCTGGAAGAAGTGTCCGACCAGATGAAGGTCCTGGACACCATGGATTCAGCGGCGGTGAAGGTTACCGTTGTCGATCTGAAGGCCGGTGCCATGTCCGACGCTTTGGAGACCTTTGAGAACATCGGCGTCCTGGAAGCGGCGCGAAACGGACAGTTTAATCTGGCGCTTATTCATGTTGTAGGACCATCCATTGCGTCGCTAGATGAAATGGGTGAGGTGGCCAAATATACGAAAGATATTTCGTACATCATCGCGCGCAATTTCATCAATGAGACCAATTTCTTTGAGTGGGATGCCAAGACGTTCAAGAAATATTTTGCCGGACTCTCCAATGCGCGCGAGATTGATGTACCAAAATTGAATGAAATGGCTTATGAGCAGGTGGATCTTTCAGGCGTGACATTTTCCGACTTCATAGCCAACAAGAAGGCAAATGGCGATGATGGCAGTTTCTCGTTTGTGCTACGCGGCTATGTGCGCAAGTGGATTCAGGATCTCGATTCAGAATTTGAAAAACTGGAATTGATCAAGTCCATCATTGAGGAAACACGGTCACAATCCCGCGGTGGTAATGAGGAAGCCGAAAAATCGGAAGATTAATTTCGGACAACCAGACTGACAGCCGGGGAGGCGGTCATCGACTCCCATATTTACATTGTCTGTTCGGACAAGGCGCGTAACGGAAAGACGCTTTTCGCGCGCCTGTATGCTGACCGATTGTCGCTGTCGGGTAATAACCGGCTGCATGTCTTTGATACGGATTTTCCCCATGGCGGCGTTGCTGCCTATTTTCCGGAAGATAGCGACATTATCAATCTGAGCCGCACGCAGGATCAGATGCAGTTATTCGACACCATGATTACCGAGCCTGGAATCAACTATGTCGTGGACCTCCAGGCCAGCCTCCTGGAGAAGTTCTTCTCGATATTTCATGACATTGCTTTTGATGTCGGTGCTCAGGAAGCGGGAGTAGGAGTTGTGGTCTACTTTATCGTGGACAGGTCGCTTAACTCGATCCATGAAGCAGAGCGGGTGCGGGAAAAACTACGCTGCTGCGAATTTGTCCTTGTGCATAATGAGGCAATCGGAAATGCATTGGCATTGCCCGGTGCCTATGAGGAATATGAGGATATAGAAAAGGATCGTGATCTGGTGCTGCCCAGATTATCCGACGATGCACTTTCCCTGGTTGAAAGCCCGGCTTTCACCTTCTCGGAATTCATTGCAGGGAAATCGGAAGATTTACCAGTCGAGTTGCGCCGGGAATTATGGTTGTTTCTCGAAGCGATCTATAATCAAAGGCAGATCGGAAGCTCCAAGACCGTACATCTAATCTGACCAGAAAATCAGGCAGGTGTTGGACAAAACCATTGTTTAATCCGATAAATTTGCGCTAGGATTTTGCCGGTTCCGGTTATATTGGATTATGAGAAGATTTTGTTATTGCAGGTATTGATATGGATTTTCGTCAACTCGATGATAACGTTGCCGTTGCGGCCCAAATAACACCAGCAGATGTGTCGAAAATCGCGGAAGCGGGCTTCAGGAGCATTATCTGCAATCGGCCTGACAGCGAAGAGGGCGCCTATCCTCATGATGAGGTTGAGGCCGCCGCTACTGCCGCAGGGTTGGAGTTTCATTTTCTGCCGGTTGTCAGTGGCCAGATTACCGAGGCAAATGTCCGCGACATGGCCAGTACATTGGAATCGGCAGCCAAGCCAACATTGGCATATTGCCGTTCGGGCACGCGGTGCACCAATCTGTATTCACTTGTTTCTCAACTGGCATGATCGTGTCGATGTTCCGTATTTTTGTGTTGGCCGTGTCATTCTGGTTCGCCTCGAGTTTGGCCATGGCGGATGAACCTGCTTATTACCAAGTGTCGGGCGTGGATAGTTCCGATGTCCTGAATATACGTGCTGAACCGAATGCTGGAAGCGAGCAGATAGGCGGTTTTCAGCCTGATGCAGCGCCAGTTGAGGTGCTGGAAATCCGGGATGTAAATGGCAGCAAGTGGGGTAGGGTCCATTCTTTTGAGCTGGATGGATGGGTTTCCATGAGATTTCTTGCTCCAATCGAAGTTGAATTAATCGAGAACACCAGAATACCGATGGGATTGAACTGTGGTGGAACGGAGCCATTCTGGAATGTAAATCTTCTGGAAGAGGTGGTCTCATTTTCTCCAATGGGCGCAGAACCAATAGAGTTACCGCTTGAAATTTCGACAACCACAAGAGGGCGAAATCACAGATTTGCAGTGGTTGCGATTGATCGGGGAAAAAGACTGACGGCGATGATCAGCCGGGGAGAACAATGTTCCGATGGCATGTCGGACAGGAATTATGGCTGGCGCGCAGATGTTCTGATTGAAGACCCAACCAATGCGGAAATAGCCGGTTCCTATGAAGGGTGCTGTAGCTTGCGGTTAAAGTAGGCGGAATTCAGGCTCGCAGATTGAGCGTGTTTTCTGCTTCATTACCCAATGCCGCCAATATCGATTTGACAATGCCTGCAGCATTGAGACCGGCACTTGCATACATTTTCGCCGGAGAATTCTGATCGACAAATTCATCCGGCATGAACATGGAACGATATTTCAATCCATTGTCGAGAAGGCCATTCCCGCTCAGGAATTGAGCGACATGACTTCCAAATCCGCCAATGGCACCTTCTTCAATCGTCAGAAGAACGGCATGCTCGTTTGCCAGACGCGTTATCAGTTCCGTGTCGAGTGGCTTTGCAAATCTTGCATCAGCGATCGTTGTTGAAAGGCCCAGGGATTCCAGTTCCTCTCCTGCAAGCATGCATTCCTGCAATCTTGTTCCGAAGGAAAGGAGTGCGATTTTGGTACCTTCCTTGATGATCCTGCCCTTGCCGATTTCCAGCGGCTGGCCGAATTCAGGCAGTTCAACACCAACGCCTTCACCACGCGGATATCTGAATGCGATGGGTCCTTCGTCATATAAAGCAGCGGTGTGCACCATGTGGCGCAATTCAGCTTCATCTGATGCTGCCATGACCACCATGCCCGGAAGTGTCGCGAGATAGGTAGTGTCGAAGGCTCCCGCATGTGTTGGCCCGTCCGCACCGACAAACCCGGCACGGTCAATCGGGAACCTTACTGGAAGACCCTGAATGGCAATGTCGTGGACAACCTGGTCATAGGCGCGTTGCAGGAAAGTGGAATAAATTGCACAAAAGGGTTTGAGGCCCTCGGTTGCCAGGCCGCCTGCAAATGTCACCGCGTGCTGTTCAGCTATGCCGACATCGAATGTGCGCTCGGGGAAGACTTCATTGAACAGGTCAATGCCGGTTCCTGATGGCATTGCGGCCGTGATCGCGACGACTTTTTCATCCTTCTGACCTTCCTGTATCAGCGACTTTCCAAAAACGCTTGTGTAGGAGGGTGCATTCGGCGTTGGTTTTGCCTGTTGGCCGCTGATTACATCAAACTTGCCGACACCGTGATATTTGTCGGCGGAATTTTCAGCTGGCTGATAGCCCTTGCCCTTTTGTGTCACGACATGAACCAGTATGGGGCCGTCTTCAGCATCGCGGACATTTCTTAGAACCGGGATCAGATGATCCAGATTGTGCCCGTCAATCGGGCCTACATAATAGAAACCAAGTTCTTCAAAAAGGGTGCCGCCGGTCCAGAAGCCGCGGGCATATTCTTCCGTCTTGCGCGCCTTGTCGTGAAAGAATTTCGGTAGATTTTCTGCAAGCTGCTTGGCGGTCTCTCGTAGTGAGCGGTAGGTCTTGCCGGAGACCAGCCGCGCCAGATATGCACTCATTGCGCCGGTTGGCGGAGCAATCGACATATCGTTGTCGTTTAGGATAACAATTAGCCTTGCATCGAGTGCACCGGCATTATTCATGGCTTCATAAGCCATCCCGGCAGACATTGCACCGTCACCAATTACTGCTATGACGTTACGATCTTCACCAAGGATTTTGCTTCCCATGGCCATTCCGAGGCCCGACGAAATCGATGTGGAAGAGTGGGCTGTACCAAATGGATCGAATTCGCTTTCGGCACGTTTGGTGAACCCTGAAAGACCATCTTCCTGTCGCAAGGTGCGAATTCGATCACGGCGTCCGGTCAGGATCTTGTGTGGATAGCTTTGATGACCAACATCCCAGATGAGGCGGTCATTCGGCGTATCGAAAATATGGTGTAGGGCTATTGTAAGCTCGACAACGCCCAAGCCCGCGCCTAAATGTCCGCCGGTTTGCGAAACGGTATCAATTAACTCGGCGCGCAATTCATCCGCCAATTGCGGCAGTTGCGAATCTTCAAGTTTTCGTTGATCGGCCGGAACCAGAATAGAATCCAGCAATGGTGTTTCAGGTTTCATCCAATACATTCCCCTGAACCCAGCAAGCCCTTGGACAATAATCTGACACCGTTCCTGGTGTCTGGATTGTTTGGTTGGCGGATTCCATGAGTCCCTGTTACTCGTGATCGTTATCTTTGCAACACTTAATTACAACTGTAAATCGACCGAACAAGAAGATATCTGGTGAATTCGGCAGAAATTTCAACGAATCAGAGTTTTTAGTTCAAATTCCGGGTTAGCGGCCTGCTCCCTGGTGATATCCCGGCCAAGTTCGAGCAGTTTTTTGCCAAACATGTAGGGTTTGGGATCGTTAATAGCATCGACTGCGATGAAATTGCCGGAATCAAAATACCAGATAGAGTGGCTTCCTTCGCGGCTGCCGGGCCGCACTACAGTGCTTTCATAACCCATGTTGAAACCGGCAATCTGCAATTTACAGTCATATTGGTCTGACCAGAACCAGGGCACTGGATTATAGGTGACTTCGGCTCCGGCAACCACATGCGCAGCCGCTTCTGCCTGATCAATTGCGTTTTGAACTGATTCAAGGCGAATGCGTACTCCCCTGAATTTAAAGGATGCGCAATCGCCTGCTGCGTGGATATCGGGATTGGAAGTGCGGGTAGAGGCGTCGACAACAATGCCATTGTCGGTCTCGATACCGGCAGCCTGCGCGAGATCAATATCAGGTGTAATTCCGATTCCTGCGACAACAAAATCCACGGGCAGGGTGGTGCCGTCTCCCAGTTCTACCCCATTTACCCTGCCGTCTTCCTCCAACAGTTTTGAAACCAAGACGCCTTCGCGAATATCAACTCCATGGGACCGATGTAGTTCACGAATAAACCTGGCTGTATCTTCAGAAGCGACACGGTTCAATATTCTGTCTGCCATTTCCACGACGGTTACTTTCAAACCGCGTGAGGCTGCCACAGAGGCAGTTTCCAGCCCGATATAGCCTCCACCAATTATTAGAATATGCCGCCCGGATATCATCTCCATTGAAATTGCATCAGCATCGGCGAAGTTCCGCAAAGTGTGTACACCTTGGAGGTTTCCTCCGATTTTTTCAGGAAGTTTTCGTGGTGTTGAGCCGGTGGCAATCAACAGCTTGTCGAATGCCAACACATCATCGCTATCCAGTTTCACTGTTTTATCGCCGGGAGAGATTTCCGTGACCGTTCTCTTGGTCAGGCAGGTGACATTTGATTCCTCGTACCAGTTAGCCGGCCGCAGCAGCAATCGTTCTGCTTCCATCTCTCCGGTCATGTACTTTTTTGATAATGGAGGTCTCTGGTATGGTAGCGATGGCTCGCTTCCTATCAGGGTTATGTCACATTGCTTGTCCAGTTCGCGCAGCTTTGCGGCAAAGGCAATCGCCGCCTGACCGGCTCCGATGACAACTATCTTGCGGTTCATGTGCCAGTCCTGGAAAATGTGTTCATGAATTCATACCCAAATCTCTCATTGACTTTCAGATTGGCGGGACCTTGATAGTACGGTTTGTCGAGCAAAGTTAGATACATGTCAAAATCGATACAATCCAGAAACTCTTCACCATCCGGTTCCAAGGTAGGTAATGTGTCAGCCATAAAGCCTTCCGAGTTGCGGGTATCCAAAGACCGGCGCCAATTGACCGTAAAATTTGGTGAAAACAGGGCATTTGAAATCCCTGCAGAAATGTTGCGGGTTTTGTCCCCGTCTGCGGAAGTTCAGGGCCACAGTCCTGATCAACGCAAATTGGTTTCGGGCAAGCGAAATGTGGAGATTATGCAGATCAAGGCCGTGGGCAATTATGCAATCCGGATTGCGTTTGATGATCTTCACGAGACCGGTATCTTTACCTGGAATTTCCTGCTGGATCTTGGTGAAAATCTGGAAAGCAAAATTGTTGCCTACGAGAAAGAACTGGCTGAAAATGGCTTGTCCCGGGATTAGAGCTCTCAAATTGCAGGATATTGCCTTCGCCAATCTTCAATGAAAGCTTCGTGGTTATAGACTTCCAGAAATTCCTGCCTTTTTGAGACCCAGGAGAAACGTATAGAGTTTTCCACGATCTCTACGTCATATTTCTTCAATTCAGGCGCAATAGGGGCCCAACGCACCAATTCCTTTGGTGAAAGCGAAAATGCGCTGTCGTCCTGCGATTTGGCATTCCAGTCGATCAATGCCAGGCGGTTTCCGAATTCTTCCAGAATTTCCCCGGCGTGTTTTTCGACGACTTCGGCTTCAAAGCGATCATGTAATGTTCCCGAAAATACATGTTCGGCGATTTCCACCGTTTCTTCCCGGTTTCCCGTCTGCTTGTAGGTTTGAGCGCACATCCATACCGCAAGGTCGGACATGCATGCTGCATATACATGCCATTTGGCGATGTTGAGCGATTCGATGAAAAAATCATCCTGGAAGGCTTTCGGGTAATTCATCCCCATTCTGGTCTTGATGTATTCATACAGTTTTTTCTGACTGACGAATGCAGCACGAGTGGCCAGGAACTCCTGAAAACTATCAACAGAATCAATGGATTGAGATTTCTTGAATACGCTGAAACGGTCAAGAAACTCCCGAACTGTAAATTTCCAGGCACTCATCAAAGTTATCCACCATTAGACCATGGTTGCGTATAAATTGGTGCAATTTTATGCAAATTTTCGCAACCATGCGGCTTGCTATGAGCAGGCGGCTGTTTGCTCGCCTGCTTTCACAGCAGCGAATATCAACCGGATCGTAACTACACAAGATGTGTTTCGATCTTATTTTCGGGGAGGTAACTGTGGCTAACAACACATCAGACTCCAGAGAACAACATTGGGCGAAGACCAGAAGCCTTACCATTGTGGTATTGATTCTATGGGCTCTCTTCGGCCTGATTATTCCCTGGAATGCTGCGTCACTAAACTCAATAAGTTTCATGGGCTTTCCGCTCGGATACTACATGTGCGTTCAGGGTTCCCTGGTTGCATTTGTTGTTATCATCTGGGTTCAAAATTGGCGGCAGGATGCCATCGATGATGAATTCGGCGTTGGCGAATAGGGAGGACCGTCATGTCTGTAGATGAACAACCCAAAGGCGGTCGCTTTGTCGACAATCTTGGAAAAGTCTATGCGATGTATACACTGGGCTTTCTGGTGTTCTTCGCTCTTATGGCGGTTCTTGAACAATTCGGCGCAGGAGCTCGCCTGATCGGCATCCTGTTCCTAATGTTCACAATCGCCATTTACGCTATCATTGGCTATCTGTCGCGAACAACGGAGGTTGATGCATATTATGTGGCGGGACGTGAGGTTCCGGCGCTGTATAACGGCATGGCAACTGCGGCGGACTGGATGTCTGGTGCGTCATTTGTTGCGCTTGCTGGCGGCATCTATTTCGGCGGCTATCCATATCTTGGCTTTGTGGTCGGCTGGACCGGCGGTTACGTGCTCGTCAACTCGTTGATGGCGCCGTATCTGCGCAAGTTCGGTTGCTATACTGTTCCTGATTTTATCGGAACTCGTTATGGCGGCAACCTGGCCCGGCTTTGTGCGGTAATTGTTCTTGTTGTAGCGTCGTTCACCTATGTGACGACACAGATCAACGCGACGGGAACCATTGCATCACGTGCACTTGGCATTCCGTTTGAACTTGGCGTCTGGCTAGGTCTGTTGGGTATCTTTGTATGCTCGATGCTTGGTGGTATGCGCGGCGTGACCTGGACACAGGTGGCGCAGTATATCGTGCTAATCATTGCCTATCTGGTGCCGGTGATCTGGATGTCTAATGCTCAGGGCTTCGGTATCATTCCACACTTTAGTTACGGTGATGCAGTGACCCGGATCGGTGAACTTGAAACCCAGATTGGTCTCGCGCCAGCTGTGGATTCCGTGCCGGGTCTGCGTACCCTGACGACACCACACAACGATCCACAAGGCGGATTGGAAGCGTGGAAGATGGTCACCCTGGCCATTGCGATGATGACCGGTACGGCATCCTTGCCACACATTTTGATGCGTTACTTCACGACGCCATCGGTACGGGCGGCAAGAAAGTCGGTCGGTTGGTCGCTGTTCTTTATCTTCCTGCTGTACTTCACAGCACCGGCTCTCGCCACATTGACGAAGCTGCAGCTGCTTGATCCAACATTGCCTACGGCAATCATGGGTAGGGCAATTGAGGAAGTTCAGAACCTTGAATGGATCAAGAACTGGTCGCAAGTGGGAATGGTCGCAATCGTTGATTCAAGCGGTGACGGCATCCTTCAGCTGAACGAGTTCTTCATGAGGCCTGACATTGTCGTTCTGGCAACGCCGGAAATTGCAGGTCTGCCTTATGTGATCTCCGGACTGGTTGCAGCCGGTGGCCTTGCTGCGGCAATGTCAACTGCTGATGGCCTGCTATTGGCAATCGCCAATGCGCTGTCCCATGACCTGTATTACAGCATCATCGATCCAAAGGCCGATACACGGACCCGTCTTATCGTGGCACGCGTATTGCTCATCGTGATCGGTGCTGCGGCAGCTGGTGTCGCTTCGCTGAAACTGACAGGTATCCTCGGGGCTGTTGCCTGGGCGTTCTGTTTCGCCAGTTCCGGTCTGTTTTTCCCGCTCGTCCTCGGCGTGTGGTGGAAACGGGCCAATGCGGCAGGTGCAGTTGCGGGAATGGTAGTCGGCTTCTGTGTTGGTACCTGGTATCTGTACATGGTTTATGCTGGTGGCATGACCCCATGGTGGGGAATTGACCATCTGCGCTTCGGCATTATTGGTATGCCAGCGAGCTTGATCGCCATGATCGTGGTTTCCTTGATGACGCCTGCGCCAAGCAAGGAAATTCAGGATATGGTCGATGAGACCCGTATACCTACCGGTTCAACAATCCTGGGCAAAACGCACTAGGTATTTTGGACCAAGAAAGATTGAAGGGCGGGACCTGTTCCCGCCCTTCTTTATGGAAGAGCAGATCCCGGATCAATTTCAGATTTTGTTGTTCAACCGGGGAATTCTTGTGCTAGGTCCTGATCAGAAAGCCGCACAATTCATTGTGGACAGAGTTTTTACGGCGCCGACTACTTCGATGGATAAATGATGCAGGAAACACTTTCCATTTTTCCGATTTGGGTTCTGGTAATTGATTATGTGCTGGGCATGATCATGTGGACATTGATAGGCCGGGTTGCGATGAACATATTCATGCCGGTAGATAGCGATTTCTTTTTTATGCGGTTCTTCGTGAAAAGCACAAATCCGCTGATCAAATTGTTCAAGCCAATCACGCCTGCATTCATTGCTGATCCACTGGTGCCGCTTTATGTGGCCTGGTTTTTCTACATGTTCCGCTTCTACATCATGCCCTGGCTGCTCGGTTACTCTGTCATGGGAATGTTGTCCTTCCCGCTTGAGAGCGATATTGCGGCAGCCCTGTATGATTTTACAAAGAATTTTGGCAGATAAATTTGAAGTGCCTCTGGCCAATTATATCAAGCTGTCGATCCAATGTGAGGGTGCGCAAGGCCGATGACCAGCTCATTGATGTTTCAGGGCACAGGTTCTGATGTTGGCAAGACCATACTGGTTGCGGGCCTGTGCCGTGCGCTGACAAAACGGGGCATGAAAGTGCGCCCCTTCAAGCCGCAAAACATGTCAAATAATGCGGCTGTTGCTGAAGCGGGCGGGCAAGCTGGTGAAATCGGCAGGGCTCAATGGCTGCAGGCGATGGCATGCCGCATACCGGCGTCAATCCATATGAACCCGGTTTTGCTGAAACCACAGTCAGATCAAGGCAGCCAGGTGATCGTGCATGGCAAGGTTCATTCCACCGCCAGGGCGCGGGACTATCAGGCGCTAAAGCCAACCTTGTTGAAGGCAGTTCTGGATAGTTTCGAAGAACTGAAACGTGAAGCGGACATCGTTCTTGTGGAAGGCGCTGGTTCGCCAGCAGAGATTAATCTGCGTGCCGGTGATATTGCCAATATGGGCTTTGCCCAGCGGGCAGAAGTTCCGGTAGTGCTGGTGGGGGATATCGACAGGGGAGGTGTCATTGCTTCCATCGTTGGAACCCGTACGATTTTGCCGGTAGATGATTGTGCAATGATCAAGGGATTTCTGATCAACAAGTTTCGTGGTGATATCAGCCTGTTTGATGATGGACTTGATGCAATTACCCGGTTCACAAATTGGCAGTCCTTCGGGGTATTGCCTTTTCTCGACATAGTACGAAAACTGCCGGCCGAAGATTCCGTCGCGCTCGAGAGACCGGGTTCAACAGGTGGTGCCGGTCAAATCCGGGTTGCCGTTCCTGCCTTGCCAAGAATTGCGAACTTTGATGATCTCGACCCACTCTTTGCCGAGCCGGATGTTTCCGTCAGATTTGTAAACAAGGGGCAGCCGTGGCCAGACCCGGTTGATTTGGTTGTCCTGCCTGGTTCGAAGGCGACAATTTCCGATATGTCTTTTTTGCAGGAACAGGGTTGGGACAGGAAAATTGCTGACCACGCCCGACGAGGAGGGAAGGTCATCGGCATATGCGGCGGATACCAGATGCTGGGAAAAGTTATCCGGGATCCGAACGGAATTGAGGGTTCACAACGCGAAATCGCCGGTCTTGGTCTGCTTGATATTGAGACTGAATTGGAAAATGAGAAAGTCGTCAAGAACTCGAGCGCCAGATCAATTCCCGATGATCTTGAACTTGCCGGATATGAAATCCATTTGGGCAGGACCTATGGTCCCGATTGTGAGCGACCGATGATCATGCTCAATGAAAGGCCGGATGGAGCCACAAGCCCTGATGGAGGCGTATCGGGTTGCTATCTTCATGGCCTTTTTGGATCAGATGAATACCGAAAATCGGTGCTGGTTGCTTTGGGCGCGGGCAGCGTTTCGATTTCATACAGGCAGGAAATTGAAGGGGCCTTGGATGAACTCGGGGAAGCAATGGAGCGCCATCTGAATGTGGATGAAATGCTTCAAATTGCGAAGATCGGTGCACAGAGTCGTTCAAAAGCATGAAATTGCCGTAATTTCATTGACGCGGTTTCCTCTTTACCGCTACACCAGATTGTACAGAAGGTTCCCGATCAAGGTCCAAGACCTCGGGATTAAAAGGGAACAGGGCGAACTGACCCATACAGGGAGTTTCGAACCTGGCCGACCCCGCGACTGTATTGCGGCGAGGAATGCCTCATGACCACTGACAACACCTGTCGGGAAGGGGGGCATAAACCGATCGAGCCGTGAGCCAGGAGACCTGCCTGATGTAGTGCAGTGCAATTAAACCTGCATTGCCGGATATTAATCAGAGCTACACGGAGGTTGTCATGCTCGCAACAAATCGTTCCGATCTCACGCTGCTGGAGACAGGCAAACTTTTGCCGGCAGCAATCTTTGCTGCCTTATTTGGTTCCATGCTGCTTTATTACGTGGCCTTTGCCCATTCCGACATTCTGCACAATGCCGCGCATGACGTACGTCATGCGATTGTTGCTCCCTGTCATTGAGGTAATGCCATGCTTATCAGAATATTGCTCGCCGCGATTTTCGCGGGGGTGATTGCAGGTGCTTTTGCAAGTGCTGCGCAATCCTATCGTGTTATTCCCTTGATTCTTCAAGCCGAGACCTATGAAACGGGAGGTCACTCGCACGGATCGGAGGGTCATTCCCATGCTGATGCTGGTCACGCCCATGGTGATGGAGGCGCTGAAGCTGCGGAAGAAGCCGAAGCCTGGGGGCCAGCTGACGGATTTGAAAGGACCTTTTTCACCGTCTTGTCCAATCTCATAGCCGGCGTCGCATTTTCAATGATTCTGACCGCCGGCATACTGTTTGCGCGGGAGAAAATCTCGTTCAAGTCGGGGCTTGTCTGGGGAGTTTGCGGATTTGCTGTCTTTGTTCTGGCACCCAATCTGGGTCTGCCACCGGAACTGCCCGGCATGGTGGCGGGTGACTTGCAGGCGCGGCAGTTTTGGTGGGTTGCCACGGTAATCTGTACCGCTGGCGGGCTTTGGTTGTTTGCCTTCAAATCAGGCATTGGATGGATGGCTGCGGGGCTGGTTCTGATCGTGGCTCCACATGTATACGGTGCGCCACATCCAGACACGATCGAGAGCGCGGTTCCAGCCAATCTGGCGGCTGAATTCGCTACCGCGACCATGGTCACCTCGGCACTGTTCTGGCTAGTGCTTGGTGGATCTCTTGGTTGGTTATTGGCACGAGAAGCGCGTCAGCAATCCGAAGCTGAGCACGCCTGACATGGCCAACAATCTGCCGGGTACCACTCTGGTTCTGGGTGGTGCGCGGTCCGGCAAAAGCAGATTTGCTGAAAACCTTGTCGAAAAGAGTGGATTGAAGCCGGTCTACATCGCAACTGCCCAGGCATTTGACCTTGAGATGGAAGATCGGATCGGCCGCCATCAGGCAAGGCGAGGCGATAATTGGGAGACAGTAGAGGCGCCTATCGAATTGGCGGGGGTTCTGAAGACCCGTTCCACCGGAGACCGGGCAATTTTGGTTGATTGTCTGACCTTGTGGTTATCGAATTTGATGATCCATGAGATGGATCTGGAGACGGAACGAAGAATGTTTTTTGATGCGCTGGACGGATTGGCCGGACCGGTGGTCATGGTCTCGAACGAAGTTGGTATGAGCATTGTGCCCGAGAACAAGATGGCTCGGCAATTCCGCGACCACGCGGGTGAATTAAATCAGCAGGTCGCTTCAATGGCTTCGCAGGTCTATCTGGTTACCGCAGGATTGCCTTTAAGGTTGAAATAACAGGAATTGATCGGAATAACATTATGCAAAATGAATCGAGTGTGAAAATTCCGGCGACAGTCGTCACAGGATTTCTGGGTGCGGGTAAGACGACGCTGATCCGAAATCTTCTGAACTCTGCAAATGGAAGAAAGATTGCGCTCATCATCAATGAATTCGGCGATATGGGCGTTGATGGCGATCTTCTTAAGGGGTGCGGCGTCGAGACTTGCACCGAAGAGGATGTTGTTGAACTCACCAATGGCTGCATTTGCTGTACGGTTGCGGATGATTTCATCCCTACCATGCAGAAGCTTATCGAGCGGGATCGCAAAGTAGATCACATCGTCATTGAAACATCTGGACTGGCACTACCGCAACCACTGGTCAACGCTTTCAACTGGCCTGAAATTCGCGAGAGAGTCACGGTTGATGGTGTGGTCACCGTTGTAGATAGCGCTGCCGTCGCAGAGGGCCGGTTTGCCCATGATGAAAATGCGCTGGCGGAGCAAAGGGCGGGTGATGATGCGCTGGATCATGAAAGCCCGCTTGAGGAATTGTTTGAGGATCAGCTTGGTTGCGCCGACATGATCATATTGAACAAGTCTGATCTGGTTGATGATTCGGAACTGTCCCGTGTCGAGACAGAAGTGGGAAATCAGGTGACACGACCGGTCAAACTGGTCCGCGCTTCCAATGGAAATTTGCCGGTGGAAGTTCTGCTTGGGTTGGAAAGTGCGACCGAAACCGAAATTGCGAACCGGAAATCACACCACGAACTTCATCATGAAGATGGGCATCACCACCATCACGACCATGATGATTTCGAGAGCTTCGTTGTAGATATTGGGTCAATCAACAGAGCCCCGGCATTTATCGAGAATCTGAAAAAGTTGATCGAAGACCATGGTGTTCTACGGCTGAAGGGATTTGCTGACGTTACCGGCAAGCCCATGCGCTTGTTGATTCAGGCGGTCGGCAATCGGGTTGATCATTATTTTGACCGGGAATGGTCGAATGATGAACACCGAAAAACGCAGTTGGTGGTAATTGGGCTGGCTGGCCTGGATCGCGAAGCAATTACAAAACAAATTCAGGCTGCAATAGTCTGATCAATTGCCGGGATCAGTTTCATGCATTTGCTGCTGGCACAGAGGGGCGCGATAAATGAGGGTGATGAGGCCGTTGATCTAGGCCAAAACCCTGGCGACATTGTATTTCTTTCTGCTGCTGATACGGAACTCGCCAGTTTGGCAGCAGCCAATGGAGAGTTTGATCAGGATTGTCCAACTCTCCGGCTGGCAAATCTGCAGCAGCTTTCGCATCCGATGTCGGTGGATACTTATCTGGAGCGTACAATTTCATGTGCGAAGCTTGTCGTTGTCCGACTGCTCGGTGGCAAGGGATATTGGTCTTATGGGCTGGATAGTCTGTTTGCTTTGGCGCGACGCAAGGAAATCCATCTTGTGGTTTTGCCTGGCGATGACAAACCCGACCCGATACTGGCGGAACATTGCACATTAGGGGCTACCCATCAGGCGCAACTCCATGCCTATCTCCTGGAGGGTGGGCCGGTAAATGCAGCCAATTTCCTTCGATATTGCCATCATCTTCTGGGGCGCACTGAAGCACCTGCTGAACCCGCGCCACTTATCAAGGCAGGTATCTGGTATCCGGGACAGGGTATTTGCTCCCCGGAGGATGCCAGTGCGCAATGGCAGGAGGGCAGGCCAATTGCTGCAATTTGTTTTTACCGCGCCCTGGTCCAATCCGGTGGGCTTCAACCAATCTCGGTTCTGGTGGGTTCTCTGGAAAAGCGTGGATTAAACCCGCTACCTGTTTTCATCAGCAGTCTCAAAGATCCTGTTTCGGTAGAAACGCTTCGCGGAATTTTTGGAGATGCCAGCCCGGAGATTGTCATCAATCTGACCGGCTTTGCAGTTTCTTCGCCTGCTAGGGGACACTCAGGCACTGTGCTGGACGAGAACGGTGCAATTGTCCTTCAGGCGGTTCTGGCCGGAGGATCTCAGGAAGCCTGGGAAGATTCTTCACAAGGACTGTCATCTCGTGACCTGGCGATGAATGTAGCCCTGCCGGAAATCGATGGCAGAGTGCTGTCGAGGGCAATCGCTTTCAAGCATGCCGGTCAATATGACGAGGCGGTGCAGGCCAATATTGTTCAGCACAAACCGCATGAAGAACGCGTCGGGTTTGTGAGCGATCTTGCTGCAAATTGGGTAAGGTTGAGACGCCGGGAAGTGGGCGACCGGCGGGTAGCGATTATTCTTGCAAACTATCCAAATCGCGATGGACGTATCGGCAATGGCGTTGGACTTGATACACCTGCCGGTACGATCAAACTGTTACATGCTCTTGAAGAGGCCGGATATCGCATTGACAATATTCCACCGGATGGTGACGCGCTGATAGGGCAATTACTCGATGGTCCTACCAATGCGGTCTCTGTCGAACGCAAATCAGACCAGACGCTTAATCTTGATGATTATCTGCAATTTTTCAGAGGTTTACCGGTCGAAGTCCAGAATCAGATTCAGGAACGCTGGGGTGATGCAAAAGATGACCAGTTCTTTGATGGTGGCTTGAACAGCTTTAATTTGCCAGTAATCCGAAATGGAAATATTGTCGTCGGTATCCAGCCTGCGCGCGGGTATAATATCGATCCGAAGCAAAGCTATCACTCTCCCGATCTTGTTCCACCGCATGGTTATCTGGCCTTCTATTGCTGGCTGCGAAACGGCTTTGGTGTTGATGTCATTGTGAATATGGGCAAGCATGGCAATCTGGAATGGCTACCGGGAAAAGCATTGGCATTGTCGGAGAATTGTTATCCGGATGCGGTGCTTGGACCTGTGCCCAACCTGTATCCATTTATTGTCAATGATCCGGGCGAGGGTACGCAGGCCAAGCGCCGCACATCTTCCGTCATTATTGATCATCTCACACCTCCGCTGACGCGTGCCGAAAGCTATGGTGCTCTGCGTGATCTGGAGGCACTTGTCGATGAGTATTACGAAGCCAGCGGAAACGACCCTCGACGTCTTAAACTGCTGGGCAGACAGATATTCGATTTGATCAGCGATATTGGTCTGGATGAAGATGCAGGAATTGCAGATAGCGATAGCGAAGACGAGAAACTTACAAAGGTCGATGCCTATCTATGCGAATTGAAGGAAATGCAAATCCGCGACGGGCTTCATGTCTTCGGTGAGGCACCACAGGGTCGGTTACTGCATGATCTGGCCACTGCATTGGTGCGAGTGCCGCGCGGCTTGGGGCAAGATGAAGATGACAGCCTGCAACGTGCCATCGCCGACGACCTGCATCTTGAGTTTGATCCCCTTGATTGCGAAATGAGCGACCCTTGGAAGTTAGCGCAACCAGAAGCCCTTGTTTCCGTCACGGATGATCCATGGCGAACCAAGGGTGACGCTGTTGAGCGGATAGAATTGCTTGCATCCGCGCTAATCAGCGGAGATCGGAATTTACCTGATGGATGGCAGGCAACAGGCAGGGTGCTTGAACATGTTCAAAATGAGATCATACCCACGCTGGAAACTTGCGGAGAATGGGAGCTAGCGGGAATCCTGCGAGGAATGGATGGACGGTTTGTTGCCCCTGGTCCGTCAGGAGCGCCTACAAGAGGCAGGCTTGATGTGCTTCCGACCGGGCGCAATTTTTTCTCGGTCGATAGCCGTTCCGTTCCTACACCTGCCGCCTGGGAATTGGGTAAGAAATCGGCAGAATTGCTGATCACCAGATTTCGACAGGATGAGGGTGACTGGCCAAACTCCTTTGGGCTTTCGGCCTGGGGAACATCAAATATGCGAACCGGAGGCGATGATATCGCACAGGCGTTGGCTCTTATTGGCGCAAGGCCGGTTTGGGAGCATGCCTCGCGTCGGGTGACCGGGTATGAGATTGTAACCCTTGCAGAGCTTGGGCGGCCGAGAGTGGATGTCACTTTGCGGATTTCCGGGTTTTTCCGGGACGCATTTCCGAGCCAGATAGAGCTGTTTGACAAGGCCATACGCGCAATTGGCGCCCTCGATGAAGATGTTCGTGACAATCCGATTGCAGAAAGGATGCGAACAGAAACCGCACAGCTTGTTGCTGACGGAGTTGACGAGAATATCGCAAGTAAGCGCGCAGGCTACCGCGTATTCGGCTCCAAACCAGGTGCCTATGGTGCCGGATTGCAAGCCCTTATCGATGAAAAAGGGTGGGAAGATAGTGGTGATCTCGCGGAAGCCTATTTGGCTTGGGGCGGATATGCCTATGGGGCAAATGAAGAAGGAAAGCCTGAGCGCGACGGTTTTTCCCGCAGGCTGCAAGATGTTGAAGCGGTTATCCACAATCAGGATAATCGCGAGCATGATCTTCTCGATTCCGATGACTACTACCAATTCGAAGGTGGCATGACGGCAGCCGTCCATCATCTATCAGGAACGAGACCAAGAAACTATCACAATGACCATTCGCGCCCCGAGCGTCCGGTCATCAGGGCATTGGACGAAGAGATAGCGCGCGTTGTGAGGGGCCGGGCGGCCAACCCCAAATGGATTGCCGGGGTCATGCGGCATGGTTACAAGGGTGCTTTTGAAATGGCAGCCACGCTGGATTACCTTTTCGCCTTTTCTGCCACGACCGGTGCTGTACGTGACCATCATTTCTCGCTGGTGCATGATGCGTGGCTGGCCGATCCGGAAGTATTGGATTTTTTGAAAGAACACAATCCGCATGCACTAAAGGAAATGGCAGACCGGTTTTTGGAAGCCCAGGAGCGGGGGCTATGGACAGCACGGTCCAATTCCGCGAAATTTGAACTTGAAACACTGGCAAATACTTAATGAACAGGCGGCGATATGGCTGAAAAATCCGACAAGTTGAAGAATATGAGCGAAGAAGAGCTCAATGCCCGGCACGCCGAAAAAATGAAAAAGAAAAAGGCGGCACGCGACAAGATCATAGCGACCAAGACGATCGAGAAAGGCTTGGTGATTGTTCACACCGGTAAGGGCAAGGGAAAATCTACGGCTGCATTCGGTATGATATTCCGCGCAATCGGCAACGATATGCGTGTTGGCGTCGTTCAATTTGTGAAGGGAAAATGGGGAACCGGCGAGCGGAAAGTATTGGAAGCCTTCCCCGACCAGGTGGAAATGGCGACCATGGGCGAGGGCTTCACCTGGGAAACCCAGGATCGCCAGCGTGATATTGATGCAGCACGGGCAGCCTGGGAAAAGGCAAAGGCCATGATCATGGACGAGTCCATCGACATGGTCTTGTGCGACGAGCTCAACATTGTGCTGCGCTATGATTATCTCCCGGTCGCCGAGGTCCTGGAAGTGCTTGGCAACAAGCCGGAAATGAAGCATGTCATCATTACCGGGCGGAACGCGAAGGATGAGCTGGTCGAGTTTGCAGACCTTGTGACAGAGATGGAAGCGACCAAACATCCGTTTCGTTCAGGTGTGAAGGCACAGGTGGGCGTGGAGTACTAGCAGGCTAATAGGCCAGCAATTGTACCGCCATGACATTACAGCATTGAATTGCGTCACTGTTTCAAGCATTGTCCGCGAGGAAGTAACATCTGACAAAGTGATTCATCGATTTACTCCAACTGGTTGTTGATAGATTCGAATTTTGAATCCAGTTGGATATAAAGCGCTGGAATATTGGGCCCGGGACGTAATGTCATGACAAACAAATTGATTAAGTCACTGCGAGAATTTGTGGAAGGGAACCGCTCTGTCCGCAAGGTTGCTGACGATATTCAGCTTACCAGCGAGCTTATCCTGCTTGTCCGGATGATGTTTGCCGATGGTGAATTGCGGCCGGAGGAAATCGGGAATTTCAAGCGGATATGCACAACAGCCTTTGACATCCCGGAAGAAGATGTGCCGCAGGTCCTGCAATATCTCAAGGACTATGGCTATGAGACTAGTGCTGCGGATGCAGCACAGATGTTTGAAGATCTTGATCTCGAAAGAAAGCGGGCCTTGCTTGTCCACATGCTTTCGATTGCCAAATCAGACAATGAACTGGATGCCGATGAGGTTGAATTGATTCGGCATACTGCTGAAACGCTTGGCCTCACTCCCGACGAAATCAGGCAGGCGCGGGAGGCCTGATTTACTTGCCAAAAAGTTTGATTGGGCCGACTTTCAACAAGCATATGTTCGATGAAGATTTTTGGTTTGACGATTCCGATAGCCAGGGCTAGTTTCGCCGAATTGACGGTGCCTCGTTCCGTTAGTGGACAAGGGGCTGAAACCGATTTCGGTGCGGCGGACCCAAACAGGGCGCCAAGTCCGAAGCTGTCTAATGTTAATTGCCATCCTTCGTCACGAGATGAAGGGTTTCAGTGAGACATTGATTCCGGTTTTTGCTTGTTCCGTCACCAGGGAAGTAGGGCCAGATAACCGGAGAACCAAATGTCAAAATCCATTTTTACAGGCACAGCAATTGCGCTCTTGATTAATATGAGCAGCATTGCTCATGCGCATTTGGGACATCTCGGTGAGCTTGCCGGTCATTCACATTGGGTTGGTCTGGCGGCCATTGCGACTGCAGCAGCGCTGGCCAAGCTGGCATTGCGACCTCGTAGTGAAGAATCCGAGGCAGAGGCCGACAGCGAGCCTGAGCATGAGTCCGGCGAAGAAACGACCAGCTGATGGCCAGCCATTTGAATATTCCGAAAGATGTCGGAATCATGGTTTGCGGCCATGGAAGCCGCAACCAGAATGCGGCCAAGGAGTTTTCCAAGCTCGCCGTGGCCATGAGGAAACGCTTTCCCGAAGTGCCGGTAGAGTACGGCTATCTGGAATTTTGTAATCCGGTTCTGCATTCAGGGCTCGACGCGCTTCGCGATAAAGGTGTCAAACATATTCTGGCAGTTCCGGGAATGCTGTTTGCTGCTGGTCATGCCAAGAATGACATTCCGTCTGTTCTAAACAGCTGGGCTGCCGTCAATCCGGAAGTGACAGTCAGCTATGGCCGCGAACTGGGTGTCGACCTAAAAATGATCAGGGCGGCAGGTGAAAGAATTGAGCAGGCTCTGGATCAGGCCGGAGACGAAGTTGCACATTCGGAGACGTTGCTGCTCGTGGTGGGCCGCGGAGCATCCGATCCGGACGCAAATTCCAACGTTTCCAAGATTACCCGTATGCTCTGGGAAGGAATGGGTTTCGGATGGGCGGAGACAGCCTATTCAGGCGTGACCTTTCCGCTTGTCGAGCCGGCACTTGAGCATGTCGCCCGGCTTGGCTATCGCCGGGTGGTGGTATTCCCATACTTCCTGTTCACCGGTGTCCTGGTGAAACGCATATATAACGGCGTCGATGCTGTCGCTGGCCGTAACAAGGATATTGAATTCATCAAGGCCGGATATCTGAATGATCATGCCCTAGTACTCGATACGCTGGCTGACAGGGTCGGCGAGATTCTTGATGGCAAAGCCGTCATGAATTGCCAGATGTGCAAGTATCGCGAGCAGGTTTTGGGTTTTGAGGCAGAGGTCGGTGCAGCACAGGAAAGCCATCACCACCATGTTGAGGGCGTAGGCGGCGCACCAGAGAATTGCCCGTGCAATGGCGATTGTGATGGCTCATGCCGCGATGAAGATTTTTGTAGAGAGCATGGCCTGGAATGGACACCGGTACACAGTCATTCATCGCCGGGATCGCTGGAGGCGGTAGGTCATCACCATGATCATGAGCATGAGCATGAGCATGAGCATGGCCATGACCATCATCACGCACCTTATCCGCATGCAGACCACCCGTTGGGTCCGAAATCGATGGAGAAAGGTAAGTCCTGATGGTCCGGCTCGACTATATCCGTGATCCAGAGGAAATTTACTGCCAATCCTTCGAGACGGTCAAATCGCTACCGGAGTTAGCAGATATTGAAGGCGGCATTGGTGAAGTAGTGATCCGTATCGTACATTCCTGCGGTATGCCTGATATCGTCAGCGATCTGCGTTGGTCGGAAGATTTCCTGCTGGCGGGGCAGAATACGCTAAGCCACGGGGCACGAGTTTTCTGTGACGTGGAATCCTTGCGTAACACCATCATGCATCGGCTTTTGCCTGAAGATACGCAGGTTTGCTGTAAGATAGGTTCGCTTGAATGCCGCGCCCATGCCGCGCGCGAAAACTGCACCCGTGCTGCTGCGCAGTTTGATGTGTTGGGTGAGCAATTGGCCGGATCGATTGTTGTTGTCGGGAATGCCCCTACGGCCTTATTTCGAATCCTGGAAAATATCGATAATGGTGGTGCCAAACCTGCATTAATTTTGGGTTTTCCGGTTGGGTTTGTTGGTGCGGCGGAATCAAAGGCGGAGCTGGCGGAAAATCCTCGAGGTGTCCCTTTCATGACATTGATGGGCCGAAGGGGCGGTACCGCCATGGCTGCTGCCTGCATGAATGCGGTAGCAGCGGGACTTGCCAGATGAGTAATATGTGGCTGAATATTATCGGCATTGGCGAGGATGGCCTGGCTGGGCTAAACGAGGAAGCACGCGAACTAGTTAAAAATGCCGAGGTGATCGTAGGCGGTGAGCGTCATCACAGGCTGGCGGTTAATGCGGACGCCGAATTGATTGCATGGCCATCGCCCTTCGATGCCATGATCGAGAAAATCAGAAGCTATAGAAACAAGCGCATTGTCATTCTCGTAACCGGTGACCCGCTCTGGTTTTCGGTTGGTGCACGCATTACGAAAGCAATTGACCGGAACGAGATCAGGTTCCATCCGCAAATTTCGGCATTTCAATGGGCTGCATGCAGGCTTGGCTGGTCGCTGGCCGATGTTGAAACGCTTACGATCCATGGCCGTCCGGCTGAGCAGATATTGCCATGGATTGTGCCAAATGCACGGTTGCTGCTGCTCACCAAGGATGGAACATCACCTGAGACGGTTGCGAGAATGCTATGCGCGCGTGATTGCGGGCAATCGCGCATGATTGTGTTATCTGCGCTTGGCGGACCCGACGAACAACGCTTTGAAGGTGCCGCAAAGGACTGGAATGTCAGCGTACCGGACTTCCATGTGCTGGCGGTCGAATGTATAGCAGGCGATGGCGCGCGGGTTTTGCCCCGGACCGGCCTGCCCGATGATGTATTTGTCCACGATGGTAAAATGACAAAACAGGCTGTCCGTTCGCTGACGCTGGCAAAGCTGGTACCGGTGCGGGCGGGCATATTGTGGGATATTGGTTGTGGTTGCGGTTCCGTAGCAATTGAATGGATGCGCGCGGCACCTGAAGCAAGGGCGATTGGTATAGAACCCAATGCGGCGCGTCGTGACATGACAATAGAAAATGCATTGGCTTTGGGCGCGCCAGCCCTGAAACTGATTGAAGGAAAGGCGCCTCATGCGCTTGCCGATTTGCCCGAACCGGATGCAATTTTTATCGGTGGCGGTTTGAGCCACGAAGTAGTGGACAAATGCCTGTCAGCGCTCAAACCCCTTGGCAGGCTGGTTGCCAATGCGGTTACGCTGGAAAGCGAAGCTGTCCTTGCTGAATTGCACCAGCGCCATGGAGGCGAGCTTGTCCGGATTTCTGCCCAGGCTGCCGAACCAGTAGGTAGTTTTAGAGGCTGGCGACCTGCCATGCCGGTTACTCAATGGAGTTTTGTCAGGGGGATTGCTGAATGACCGGCAAGATTTACGCGCTGGGTGTGGGGCCGGGCGACAAGGAACTGATCACGCTGAAAGCGCACCGGATACTTGGAACGGTCGGGATAATCG
>JBPCWJ010000214.1:0-3284 GCA_051009635.1 Rhizobiaceae bacterium | reverse complement strand
TGGGACCAGGCCCGCCGAATGGCATTCTGAAATCTCCCCCAAAAAACGAGAACAATGCTGGCGGCAGGTTGCCATGGGCCAGATCCGGGTGGTTGCAGGAGCCCGCTCGGCTTTGTTCCTGCCCTTGCATGAGCTGGGTCTGATCGTCGTGGATGAAGAACATGATCATGCATATAAGCAGGAAGACCGGGTATTCTATAATGCCCGCGATATGGCGGTTGTTCGGGCGCATATTGGTGACTATCCGGTGATCCTGTCTTCGGCAACACCTTCTATCGAGAGTCAGGTAAATGCCCAGCAGGGGCGCTATGAGCTGGTCAAGCTACCGCAACGATTTGCCGGAGCTGAACTGCCGGAGCTCAAAATCATCGACATGCGGCGTAATGCGCCGCCGGCGGGACGGTTTATTTCCAATGTTCTGGTCGAGGCAATAAAGGAGACGATGGAGAAGCGCGAGCAGTCCATGCTGTTCCTCAACCGGCGCGGTTATGCTCCCTTAACCTTATGCCGGGTATGCGGCCATCGCTTTGAATGCAATGAATGTTCAGCCTGGCTTGTGGAGCACCGTTTCCGGCGGCAGCTTCAGTGCCATCATTGCGGGTATAACGAGCCGGTGCCGGAGGCTTGTCCGAATTGCGGGACGCTGGACCATCTGGTTGCGTGCGGTCCGGGCGTGGAAAGACTGGGTGAAGAGGTCGATGCATTATTTCCCGAAGCGCGGACCATTATCCTGTCCTCCGACATGGCCGGAGGCGTAAAGCGGCTGCGTCAGGAGCTTGATGCTGTTGCAAAGGGTGAGGCTGATATCGTGATTGGTACGCAGCTGGTTGCCAAGGGCCACAATTTTCCGCTGATGACCTGCGTTGGCGTGATTGATGCCGATCTTGGTATGGCGAATGGTGATCCGCGAGCCGCAGAAAGAACTTTTCAGCTGCTTTCACAAGTAACGGGAAGGGCAGGCCGCGATGGACGCCGGAGTACGGGTTATTTGCAGAGCTACCAACCGGATCATCCAGTGATCAGGGCAATACAATCGGGCGATCGGGAAGAGTTTTATTCCCGGGAAATCGAGGCGCGCCGGGCCGCTCATCTTCCTCCTTTCGGCAGGTTGGCAAGTCTTATCGTGTCGGCCAATAGCCGTGCGGAGGCTGAAAACCACGCCCGCGCGCTGCGTCGAGCAGCTCCAGCGGGAAACCGGATCAGCGTTCTGGGTCCGGCTGAAGCCCCGCTTGCACTTATTCGTGGACGATATCGGTTCAGACTCTTGCTGCATGGGGACAGGAAAGCAGATATTCAGGGATTTATCAGGCAATTGGTGAAGGATGCCGGCAAGGAGCGCGGTAGTGTACGGGTCCAAATCGACGTCGATCCACAGAGTTTTCTTTAAACTATGGATGATTCCAGAATACAAATGGCCAGGGTCAGTTCAGATTGCGGCAAACTGACTGGAACTTTTAGGGCCAGGACAGGCTTCGGGAAACAAGATGGAAATATATATTCCTCAAACGATTGATGAATGGATGCCATTGGCGGTTCCGATTACGGCATTTCTGATCGGACTGGCCTATTTTGTGGCTCCACGCCTGGTTCTTAATGTCATTGGCCTTACGGGCAGTTCAGAGCATCCGGAAGCCTATGGCGAGGGCAGGTCGACATTTGCAGGTTTTCCACTGGGTCTTTCCATTGCCGCGTTCCTGTTCGGCCAGCCCATTCTTCTTGCGATGCTGGGGGCTGCCTTTGCGGCTGCCATATTGGGCAAGATTGTTCAAATTGCCTTTGATGATGGCTATGGGCATTCGGTCTTTATCCGCCTTCTGATAGCAATCGGTCTGGCCGTGGCAGCGCTTTACCAGGCAGATATGCCGGAACTGGCGCTACGGGCAGGGCAGGGAATCCCTGAAGACACCGGCGAGTTGCTCGCATTTGGCGTGGCATTGATTACGCTCAGTTTTGGCTTGATTTGCCTTTTATTTCCCGGAATTGCATTGAAATTACTGCGGATGGAGGAAAGAAGCGATCGCCCCGGTGCCAAGGGAGAATTGCGAGGCCTGCTTGCCGGTTTCTACCTAGCCACGGGAATGTTTGTTCTGATTGATGGCGGAATTTTCGTCCTGCTTGCGCTGGGAAGTGCCTGGTTTGCAACGGCTTTTGGCCGTCTGATATCCATTCTTTCAGACCGTGCAGGCAATCTTTACAACTGGGCAGCGCTGATATTTGAACTTGTTTTGGGTGCAATACCTTTCGCAGTTGTTCTCGATGTGATTTAGGCGGTGAAATCCAGGAGTTTTTCAGGGTGCGACGATCCGACACCAAAGCGGGTCAAAGGCGTATTGCGAGTCTGAAAATGCTGTGCTAGGTGAAGCGCTGCTTCGCGCGGTCTGGCCGTGCGAACAACCCTGATTTGAACAATTTGACAAGTTCAGTGACCAGTCGGCCCCCGGGCAATACAATATGTTATCGGAGTAATACGGTTCAGAGCCGTATCCTGATGTGGCAGATCGCTGAAGTTAAACATTTGGAACAGATACGCCTTGGCTGATCACGCAAGTACAGGTTCCGGTATCTCGGGCAGATATGCAGCATCGCTGTTCGAACTGTCGCTGGATGATGGGAAAATAAAGGAAGCGGAGCGCGATCTGAAGCGTTTCGAGGACCTTGTGGATGGTAGCGAGGACCTTCAACGTCTAATGCGCTCGCCGGTATTTTCCGCAGAGCAGCAATTGGGTTCGATGGAAGCAATCCTCAAAAAGGCGAAAATCGGCGGTTTGGCGGGCAATTTCATTCGAGTTGTTGCCCGTAACCGGCGTCTCTTCGCTATGCCGTCGATAATAACTGAATTTCGCAGGCTGCTTGCAGTTCATCGCGGTGAGCAAACCGCAGATGTGACAGTAGCCAGCAAGCTGAGTGCAGCTCAGCAAAAAGAATTGAAGGCTGCGCTGAAAAGCGTAGTCGGCAAAGACGTTGTGATCAATCAGGTGGTTGATCCTTCTCTTCTCGGCGGAATGGTCGTGAAAATTGGCTCACGCCAGATTGACACATCACTCCGAACCAAACTTTCCACCCTCAAGCTCGCGCTGAAAGAGGTCGGCTAATGGACATTCGTGCAGCGGAAATCTCCGCAATCCTGAAAGATCAAATCAAGAATTTTGGCAATGATGCGGAAGTCTCGGAAGTCGGACAAGTTCTATCGGTGGGTGATGGTATTGCCCGCGTCTACGGCCTGGACAATGTTCAGGCGGGTGAACTGGTCGAATTTCCTGGTGGTATTGCCGGTATGGCCCTGA
>JBPCWJ010000213.1:0-11303 GCA_051009635.1 Rhizobiaceae bacterium | reverse complement strand
GGGCCGGATCAAGTTCCATCTGCCCGGCATCGATCTTGGAGAAATCCAGAATGTCGTTGATGATGGTCAGAAGCGCGGCACCCGATTTGACGATAATGTCGGTAAAGGTGCGCTGCTTGGAATCAAGCTCGGTACGGGCCAGCAACTCGGCCATCCCCATCACACCGTTCATAGGCGTGCGGATCTCATGGCTCATATTGGCCAGGAACTCGGACTTGGCACGGTCGGCTGCCTGGGCGAGATGCATTGCCTTGTCTGCCCGGTCATGTTGCAATTTCAGACTTTTGAGCAGGCGTTGCAGGAAAAAATCCACCGGCAGGAATACGGCGAAGCCCAGAATTGCAATCAACCCCAGTGAGAACAGCAAAAATCGCTGCAATATATGTCCTTGCTGATCTGTATTGGAATCTATCAGCTTTCTGAAACGCACTTGCAGATGTTCATTGCTTGGCTGAACAAAGGAGTTGTAATTTTCAGTAATTGTCCGGCCAATCCAATAGATGTCCCGCTTGGTACGCGCATTTGCCAGCTTTGTCCCGTCGATCAACGCTGCATGATGTTTGAAAGGATCATCAATCGCCATGAACCTGGCATCTCTTGTCAGCAGTGAAGCAATTTCAGGCCGCATCTGCTTCCAGATATTTTCCATATTGACGAAAGCTGCTTGTGCCAGTTTCCTCTGATGCTCAAGGCCCGTGCGCGAGGAAATAATGTCCGGATCTGTCGGTCTCTTGAGTTTTGCTTCCTTGCGTTGTTTGAGCGTAAGTCCAGTTAGTGATGCATCTGCACTTCCTGCAGCTGGTGCCCCCTCAAAACGCTCCGATATCCGAAAGGCCTTTTGTGCAAATTCCTCGGCCTGCATGTCGTAATCCGCAACAGCATTCGAGATAGAGCGGATCAAGGCAATTTCTGCGTTTTGCGCTCCTGCCTGATCGTAAAAACGGAAACAAACCACTGCAAAAGCCACCAGCGCAGCGATGTAGGAAATTCTCAATATCCAACCGTGCATACCGCTATATTTAGCCAGGTTGTCGTTCATATCGTTGCTTTCTCGAACTACCGGAATTATCGCAAATCTTGGTATTTGGATGACGGCAACTGGAATGTCGGTTCAGACATCTCGATTGCGCGCAGAGACCAGTCAGAAGGAAAACAGATTTAGGTTAATGTTGAATGAAATCGGGCGTAAATATTGGCAAACCGGCGTTTCCGGTTCGGTTCGGCCAGATCATGCAGAAGCAGTATTTTCGTCGAACCAATCAATAATTTTTCCGACAATGGCCAAGGCTGCTTCTTCCTTGGAAAGATCAGGAAATCTCGAGACAGATTTCTTGTCGATTATCGCGATCTGGTTTCGATCTCCACCCATAACGCCTTTTTCAGGAGATACATCATTGGCGACAATCCAGTCTGCTTTCTTACGCTTCAGTTTTGCGCGCGCGTTTTTTTCCAGGTTTTGAGTCTCGGCAGCAAAGCCGACGACTAGCCGGGGGCGTTGAGCGCTGTGGCCTACCATTTTGAGAATATCAGGATTATCTACCAGCTTTAGAGAAGCCGGGCCTTTGCCGTCTTCCTTCTTCATCTTTTGGCTCGCTGTATCGGCGCTGCGCCAATCAGCAACAGCGGCGACCATGACGGCCAAATCGCAAGGTAATGCCGCTTCAACTGCTGAGGCCATTTCACGTGCGGTTTCCACGTGAATGGTCCGAACACCATCCGGATCGGGCAGGTTCACCGGGCCCGACACCAATGTCACATCGGCGCCGGCCTGGCCTAGCGCCTGAGCAATGGCATGTCCCTGTTTTCCCGATGATCGATTGGCGATATAGCGGACGGGATCAATCGGCTCATGGGTTGGCCCTGAGGTAACCACGGCGCGGAGACCTGCCAGTGGCCGGGGATTGCTATCGAGCAGTGCGCCCACTGCTGCCACAATCTCCATGGGTTCGGCCATCCGGCCGCGCCCTGCCTCTCCGCTCTCGGCCATCTCACCCGTCATAGGTCCAATGAAGGCAATGCCGTCCGCAGCAAGAAGTGCCACATTTCGCCGTGTGGCAGGATTTTCCCACATTCTGGGATTCATCGCCGGCGCTATCAGAACCGGTTTGTTGTTTGCAAGCAGAACCGCGCTTGCAAGATCATCGGCAAGGCCATGCGCCATCTTGGCCATCAGGTCAGCGGTAGCGGGCGCAACAATCACCAGATCGGCTTCCCTCGACAAACGAATGTGGCCGATATCCTGTTCGCTCGCGCGGTCCCATAAATCGGTAAAGACCTGCCCGCCGGAAATGGCTCCGGCTGCCATGGGGGTTACAAACTGCGTGGCAGCTTCCGTCATCACGCATCTGACTTTAACACCGCGCTCTTGCAATCGCCTGATAAGTTCGAGCGATTTATAGGCAGCTATTCCGCCCGAAATTATGAGCAGAACAGATTTTCCTACACCCGGAAAATCTCCAGTATCGATCTGCTCCCGTGAAACCGGAACCGGTTCAATACTTGTGTAGCCTGACCCGGCATCGGAGGAGGCAGCTTCACCCAGCAGGCATCGGACTTCCTGCTCCATGGAACGGCCATTGCGTGCTGCGCGCTCACGCAGCGCCTGCTTGGTCTTCTCATCAAGATTTCGAATGGTGATGCTGGCCATTTCAATCCGCAATTTGATTGCAATGCATTCAAATTATCAGAATACACCTCTTATCACAAACAAAACTGCAATCAATGCAATCACTACCAGTGCCCGATTGCCCCATTTAGCTCGCCTGGCCTCGGCCTTTCCGATGGCTTCGACCGTTTCCGGGTCAAGTTTCATGCCGGACTCGCCCATTTCCGCAAGTTGAACGGCAAGAATTTCGGCACGATCTGCAATCTCCGGCAGTAATCTTGCGGCACGGCGGGCAGCATGCAGGCCCTCGCGTGCATCTTCCAGAACGCCTGCGGGGCCAACATGATGGCGTATCCAGTCGGCTACCACCGGTTCAGAAGTGCTCCACATATCAAATTCGGAGTCCAGCGTACGGGCAACGCCTTCCACCACCACCATTGTCTTTTGCAGCAGCAACAGTTCGGGGCGCGTTTCCATATCAAAGAGTTCGGTCACCTCAAAAAGCAGGGTCAGCAGCTTTGCCATGGAAATGGTTTCTGCGGACTGGCCATGAATCGGCTCACCAATGGCCCGGATCGCCTGGGCAAATGAGGAAACGCTGTGATGGTGAGGCACATAACCCGCTTCAAAGTGCACCTCGGCAACCCGATAGTAGTTACGGGTTATAAATCCGTAGAGAATTTCCGCCAGGAAACGCTGTTCCTTGCGTCCGAGACGCCCCATAATTCCGAGATCGACGGCGACAATTGCGCCATCATCGGCGATAAACAAATTTCCCGGATGCATGTCGGCATGAAAAAACCCGTCCCGTAATGTGTGACGAAGGAAAGACTGAACCAGCGTGGCGGCCAATTTCTTCAAGTCATGTCCGGCATCACGAATCTTGTCGACTTCCGAGAGCTTGATCCCGTCAACCCACTCCATGGTCAGGCAATCGCGGCCGGTAAGTTCCCAATCTACTTGTGGAACGCGAAATCTTTCATCTTCCATTGTATTGGCACGAAGTTCCGAAAAGGCAGCAGCCTCCAGCCGAAGGTCCATTTCGATTTTTGCCGATTGGGCCAGCATGTCCACCACCGCGACAGGCCGGAGGCGGCGCGTCGCCGGCAAATGGCGCTCCTGAAAATTTGCCGCAGCGTAGAATGTATCCAGATCCGACTTGAACCTGCTGCGAACACCGGGACGAATGACCTTGATTGCCACGTCAGCCCCATCACGCTTGCGAACCGCCTTGTGGACCTGCGCAACTGAGGCCGCCGCGACCGACTCCCCCATATCCTTAAAGACAGAATCCACAGGAACGCCCAGTGAACCGGATATGCTTTGGCGCGCCTCCTCCAGCGGAAATGGCTGCATCCGGTCCTGCAAGTTTTCCAGGTCCCGGGATAAATTCTTGCCGACAACATCCGGTCTGGTGGCAAGAAACTGGCCAAGCTTTACCCAACTCGGGCCGAGGCGGTTCAAGGCGGTGGTCAATCTCTCTGCGCGATCAGTTGATGCCGTGCTACGCTTTGAAATGGCAGAAGCAAGTTTTTTTGCGAATTTACCGGGACCTGGAAGCAGGTCATCGGGGAGTTCGGAAATCACCCCCTCGCGAGCAAGTACAAATCCGGCTCTTGCAAGCGCAAACATGGAAGTCAATGTGTTCATCTATTGCGCCCGGCCAGATTGTCAGGAAACAAACTCAGATTGTTGCAGGTCACAATTTCCATCCCCAATGCATTGCAACGATGCCACCGGTCATATTCCGATAGCCAGCCCTGGAAAATCCGGCCTCCCTTACCAATGACGCAAAATTTTCCTGATTGGGAAATCTGGCTATCGATTCCACAAGATAGCGATAGGGCTCATCATCTCCAGTAACGATCTGACCTAGCCTGGGTATGACTTGTGTGGACCATTTTGCGTATAGCTGATCGATGCCGGGCACCTCCACCTGGCTGAATTCAAGACAGATGAACTGACTGCCATATTTCAGAACGCGGAAGGCTTCCTGCAGTGCCTTGGATATATCGGGAACATTGCGGATACCAAATGCGATTGTGTATCCGTCAAAACTTCCATCAGCAAAAGGGAGGCTTTCGGCATTTCCTTCAACAAATTCCAGATTGTGTTCCAGATTGCGTTCCTGCGCCCGATTGCGCCCCACTTCAAGCATTGAGGGGTTAATGTCGAATATTGTGGTATTCGCCTTTCGTGCAGAGGCCTCGACAATTCGAAATGCAATGTCTCCCGTACCACCGGCAACATCAATTGAATGCCATTTTTCCTGTTTGGGCGGTGCCAGTCGGGCAACCATTGCGTCCTTCCAAAGCCGATGCATGCCGCCAGACATGAGATCATTCATGATGTCATAGCGTCCGGCAACGCGGTCAAAGACAGCATCGACCAGCGGTTGTTTTTCACCCTCTTCAACCTCCCTATATCCATAGGAACGGCTCATATGGGATGGATCGGATACTCTTGACTGCGCCATGCCTGGCTCCTGTTTGGCTTGCAAAGCAATAAATGCCCTTTGCAATGGAATTGCCACATCGGTATTGAAGTTGAGGCCCGGGTGCAAGTCAACGTATTGGCGCAGGGCCAAATTATTGAGTTTTAGAGTCAATACCGCAGGAGTGCAGGAAAGGAATGCCCGAATTACCAGAGGTCGAGACCGTCCGGCGGGGGCTTGCTCCTTCAATGGAGGGGGCCCGGATTCAACAGGTTGAGTTGCGCCGCGAAAATCTGAGATTTCCGTTTCCCGATGATTTCGCGAAGATATTGGCCGGTTCCCGGATCAATTCTCTTTCAAGGCGGGCAAAATATCTTCTGTGTGAGCTGGATAACGGCCATACTGTTATCATGCATCTCGGGATGTCGGGTTCATTCCGATTGATTGAAATGGGTGAGGCTTCAACACCAGTTGAATTCCACCATTCGCGTTCCGGTGACCAATTGCACGATCATGTCGTTATCCATCTGGCCGAGGGAAAACGCAGCTTTGATGTTGTCTATAATGATCCGCGCCGGTTTGGTTTCATGGACCTGACAAAAACGAGCGATCTCCTGACCAACCGGTTTTTGGCAGAACTTGGAGCCGAGCCAACCGGAAACACAATGGACGGAAAGCTGTTGGCAGCTTTATTTGCAGGCAAGTCTGCCCCACTCAAGGCAGCATTGCTGGATCAGAAACTAATTGCCGGGCTTGGCAATATTTATGTTTGCGAAGCCTTGTGGCGATCCGGTCTTTCTCCGCTCAAAAAGGCAGGTGCAATTGTCAATCGTAACGGTAGCGCTTCAAAAAGGTGTAACGCATTGGCAGTCGCAATCCGTGATGTCATTGGTGAGGCAATAGAGGCTGGCGGTTCAACGCTAAGAAACCATCGTCTGGCAGACGGTTCCCTGGGCTATTTCCAGCACGCTTTTCAGGTTTATGACCGTGAAGGGCAGAAATGTGAAACGCCGGACTGTAACGGAACGGTCAGGAGAATTGTACAATCGGGCCGGTCAACATTTTACTGTCCACGGTGCCAGCGCTAGGGTCATGCATTATCATGGCAGCTATACGTTGACGGTTGGCGAGCGGCAATGTATAAGCCGCGCAAAATTAAACGTCTTGTTGGCAGCCCTTTGGCTGCCTGTTGTTTTCAGGCACTAACCGCCTGCGAGCAGGCCTCCGGGAAATTCCGGGGAAAGTGTATGTCGCGAGACGGGATTGTCGTTAGAATTGGAAAGTCTGGATAATGGCCAACACAAAATCGGCTAAGAAGGCCGTTCGAAAAATTGCACGGCGCACCGAAGTCAACAAAATGCGTCGTACCCGCATGCGGGGTCTGATCCGCAAGGTTGAAGAAGCAGTCGCCAGTGGTGACAAAGACAAGGCAAATTAGGCATTGAAGTCAGCCCAGCCAGAAATCATGCGCGCTGCGGGCAGAGGTATTCTGCACAAGAATACAGCTTCGCGCAAAATATCACGCCTTGCGCATCGGATTTCCAAACTCGAAACTGCATAAAAGGCAGCTTAAATTGTTCGAGACAGCCCGGCTTGTCCGGGCTTTTTTATTTAGCCGGCAACATAATTGCCGATTTTTTGCAATTATGTTTTTAACTGTCATTAAAATGACACAGTATTTTCTGGAAAATTTTCCTAACCAAAATTATTGTTAAATTTCAACACCTTAAAGCCATGTTGTTTTTGCAGCTTGGATTTACCGCAATGAGAGGTGTGTCATTTTTGTGTCAAGTATTTGACGGCAAAAAAATTTTTTTTTGCGCATTTTGAGTTTCCTTCAAAATTGAGGTCGGCGTTGAATCCATTGAATCACAAGCACTTGGATGGCTCGGGAAAATCTGGAACGCCTGCAAACTTTTTTTGCGACCACGCCAATGACCGGCATTCTTGCGATCACCCGCTTGAACCACAACAAGCGCTGTGTAATGTTTCGCCCAGAACGGTTCCTGGGGGTTTCAAAGAGCCGTTCCGCCCAAGGTATTGTAAAGGTATGTTCCCGACGAATTTGATTGGGATATTAGCTGAGCTTTGCCTGCACTGTACCTGCCGGTTGGCAGTATCTTGGGCTGCAAAGGAAATATTTTTGGCGGGGTCGGGTTTAGACAATGAGTACCGCTATTGGTGCCGTATTGGCAGGGTGGGAGGCTGATACGACGATATGTTTTTGAGTTACTGCGCCAATTTCCAGAGCTGATATTGAAATCCGTTCATTTGGATCGCCTGCCGTGATCCGAATATGTGTTGAGTTTTAAATTTTTGAACATGGCGAACAAGTGTTCGCCGTGACAGGTAGAGGTTTGGGCAATGACCGTCGGCGGTAAATTTGATGCCAGGGACAAATCCCTTCAAAGAAAGTGGTGCATTCTGCACGCTGAATCGAATAGGCAATTGGGTGAGGCGGGCCAGAATTCAGTCCCGGCAATTATTAATATTCCATCTGTTGTGCTGCCGTCTGAAACTGTCCGCAATATTACATTCTCCTCCAATCTGAAAAACATGACAGGGGCATAACGAGCCAGTGATGCACTATTTGGGCTGACACAAAACCAGCCCTCAAAAGGAGTGGCATTGGTTCTCTGAGTAAATAAAACTAGTTCGGGCGTATTTAATGAAAGGATGTGCAGTAATGCATGATGTGGGGATGGGTGGCCAATCTGCCGGAGAAGAACCCCGGCATGTAGTATCAGGAAATATACTTGAAGTTGATCTTGGGAGCGGAGATCACGGCAAGAAAATTTCGAATAAAAATGACCCCCAAGAAGCTGCGAATTGTAACAAGTCCCAAGGCGCTACATCGCAAAATACTGCAAAAACTGAAGACAAGAGCAACGAATTCGTTGCCAAAAACAGGGACGCTTCCAAAATGGCGGGAAACATTCTCGAGAAAACTGAAATCGATGAAACGGAAAAGTGGCAGCGTATAAGCAAGCAATTGAAGGTCAGACTGGGATCAGAAATTTTTAATAGCTGGTTCGGAAGGCTGAAACTGGAATGTGTGTCGGGCGGCGTGGCGCTGCATACTGTACCGACTGCCTTCCTGAAAACGTGGATCACAGCACATTACAAAGACTTGCTGCTGGAATTATGGTCTGCGGAAGACCCGAATGTCTTGCGAATTGATATTGCTGCACGAAGTGCTGTCAGACGAAGCCAGATGAACCCTCCCGAAGAGGAGCAGGCTTCCACAACCGGAAATAGCAATGCGGCGACGCAGGATCAGGTTCTACGGCTGGCAGGAAACCCTGTACCCAAGGGTGTTTCTTCCCCGGGTCATATACCTGGATCAAGGCATTCAATTTTTGCAGGCTCTCCGCTTGATCTGCGCCATACCTTCGCATCATTCATAGACGGCAAGTCAAACCGTATGGCCTATGCTGCGGCAAGAACCGTTGCTGAAGACCAACATGGTTCTGTCAGGTTCAATCCGTTGTTCATTCATGCATCTGTCGGATTGGGAAAAACCCATCTTTTACAGGCAATTGCCTGGGAATCGCGCAGCCGTGATGCACAGAAAAAGGTACTTTACCTGACCGCAGAATACTTCATGTGGCGCTTTGCCACCGCGATACGAGACCAAACCGCCCTTTCGCTGAAGGAATCCCTGCGTGATATCGATCTGTTGCTGATTGACGACATGCAGTTTCTCCAGGGCAAGGCAATTCAGGCGGAGTTCTGCCATTTGCTGAATGAGCTCATCGACAGCGCAAGGCAGGTTGTCGTTGCGGCGGATCGCCCGCCAGCGGAATTGGAGAGCCTCGATGAACGCGTCCGTTCGCGTTTGAAAGGTGGCGTTACCCTTGAGGTGGAAGCTCCCGATTATGAGCTGCGCAAGGCAATTCTGAACACACGCTATCAGGCAGCCAAGGCGGAACAGCCGGGCCTGGATATTCCTGAGGATATTCGCCACTATGTTGCACGCCAGGTGACAACAAGCGGCCGTGATGTCGAGGGGGCATTCAATCAACTGTTGATCCAGCATCGTTTTTGCGATGGCCCGATGAGTTTCGATGAACTGGACAAGATGCTTGGGCATCTGATCCGTTCCAATGACAGCAAGCGGGTTCGAATTGAGGACATCCAGAAAGTTGTCGCCCGTCAGTTCAACGTTTCCAAAACCGATCTTTTGTCAAACAGACGGACCCGTATCATTGTCAGGCCACGCCAGATAGCGATGTATCTGGCAAAGACAATGACTCCGCGCTCACTTCCCGAAATCGGGCGCAGATTTGGCGGTCGTGACCATACAACTGTCCTGCATGCTGTTCGAAAGATTGAAGGTCTGGCAGCGCAGGATCAAAAATTGGCTCATGAAATTGAGCTGCTGAAACGGCTGATCCTCGATTGATCGCCGGTTTGCAGAGGCTGGTCTGAAATTCGTATCTTCGGCGGGGTACGAATTCAGGCCAGTTCTTCACGCAAACAACCTTTGTTATTGCGCGATTCGCCCCGCTAAGTACCGTCAGGGCAGCCAAGGCATAATTATCCCCAGCTTAGCGTGACGAGAATACGGTCTGTCCCGGTCTGCTTGCAGTTTGGCTTGCATTACAGCCGTTTTTTTATCAATTTGACTATCCCTGTCCGGGTCAGCATCAGTTAAATTGGAACTACACCGGTAGCTGCACGAAAATTGGCCTGCCGGTAGCGGTGCCAGCAGCCTGACCGGAGCGGATCATAAATCGAGAGCAATATTTCATGCGCGTAACAATTGAACGATCAAATCTGCTAAAATCTCTCAATCACGTACACCGTGTTGTGGAGCGGCGTAATACGATACCCATATTGTCGAACGTCCTGCTGGAATCAGAAGCCGGGGAGTTGCAGCTAAAGGCAACCGATCTCGACCTTGAAATATTTGAAAAAGCGCCGGCAATGATCGAGCAGGCGGGCACGACAACCGTACCAGCACACATGCTTTACGACATTGTACGGAAATTGCCCGATGGGTCGGAAGTCATGCTCGCCGTGGATGAAGAGGCTTCCACACTGCGAGTGACTGCAGGGCGGTCCCGTTTCACGCTGCAAATTCTTCCAGCCAGTGATTTTCCAGACATTACAGCTGGGGAATTTACCCATAAGTTCAGATTGCCAGCCAAGCTGCTGGGTGAGCTGATTGAGCATACCCAATTTGCAATCTCGACCGAGGAAACACGTTACTACCTCAATGGAATCTATCTGCATTCTGTCGAGGATGACGGCAAGCTGATGCTCAGGGCTGTTGCGACCGACGGGCACCGGCTGGCCCGTTCGCAAATAGAAGCACCTTCAGGAAGTGAAGGCATGCCGGGTATCATCATACCCCGCAAGGCGGTGGGGGAAATCCAGAAGCTGGTCGAAGATCCCGATGCGACAGTAACCGTTGAATTGTCGGACACGAAAATCCGGATATCGGTGGACAATGTCATTCTCACCTCAAAGCTGATCGATGGAACCTTTCCAGATTATAACCGAGTAATTCCTGCGGCAAATGACAAGGAATTACGGCTGGACCGGGCGACATTTACTGCTGCGGTAGACCGGGTATCCACAATATCGTCGGAACGCGGGCGGGCTGTCAAAATGCAGCTCGACGACAGCCAGCTTGTGCTGACAGTAAATAATCCGGATTCGGGCAGTGCAACCGAAGAATTGCCGGTTGACTATGATTCCGGTGAACTGGAAATCGGCTTTAATTCCCGTTACCTGCTTGATATTTCCAATCAGCTCAAAAGCGAGGAAACTATCTTCATGCTGGCTGACCCGGGATCACCAACCCTGATCCGGGATTCGGATGGATCAGACACAATCTATGTATTGATGCCGATGCGCGTCTGACTTGAAGACGCGCGGCCGGGAGCCGGATCATGGCACATTCTGCCCGTATTCACCTTACCGGCCTGAAACTCACCAATTTTCGTAATTATTCCGCGCTTCAACTCGAGTGCGATCAAAGACATGTGGTTCTTACGGGCGAAAATGGTTCCGGCAAGACCAATATTCTTGAGGCAGTTTCCTGTCTTTCACCGGGCCGAGGATTACGCCGGGCTTCCCGTGAGGATATCGCCAAAAATGATGGAAACGGCACCTGGGCCGTATTTGCAGAACTGGAAGGCTCGAATGGCCCTGCCTCGATTGGAACCGGAATCCAGGAGACCGCGCTTGGGCCTGACCGCCAACGCAGGGTAAGAGTCAACGGCGTTCAATCAAAATCCAGCGATGGGCTTCTCG
>JBPCWJ010000212.1:0-3624 GCA_051009635.1 Rhizobiaceae bacterium | reverse complement strand
CTTTTGTCCTGTTTGCCCAACATCGGGCCTTTTTGTGAACAGCTAGTGGATATTTGGGCTTTTTGCCGCGCAAAATGGCTTTGAAAGCGGCAATGCACTGGTTGCCATTTCCACCGGCCTCGGCTAGACGAGGCTGGTAGTCAGGATATCGTGTGATATTCTCGCTGATATTGAATTACCTTCGGGGAAACCAGCATGGCCTCAGATTTTGCGCATGTCCGCGAACAAATGGTGGATTGCCAGATTCGGACATCGGATGTGACCGATCCAAATGTGATTTCCGCTTTCCTGACAGTTCCAAGGGAAGAATTTCTGCCGGAGCAGAGCAAGGCACTTGCCTATTGTGATTCGCCCCTGCAGACCGGGGACCGCATGTTGATGGCGGCTGCTTCAATGGCAAAATTGCTTCAGGCTGCGGAAATCAAGGACACAGATGTCGTTTTGGATATTGGATGTGGTAGCGGATACTCGGCTGCGGTGATATCAAGGATGTGCCAGTTCGTTGTGGCGCTCGAATCTGACCGGGAATTGGGCAATATTGCCTCGGATAATCTGGCCCGCCTGGAATATGACAACAGTGTCGTTGTTGAAGGTCCGTTAGCTGACGGTTATCCGACAGAGGGGCCTTTTGACGTGATATTTTTGGGCGGCAGTATCGAGGAATTGCCTGATGGATTGCTTGCCCAGTTGAGGCCGGGTGGCAGGTTGATCGCCGTTGAGGGTAGCGGAAATGCTGCTGTGGCGAAAATCTGGATCAATAACGACACAAACATATCGGCCAGGCCCTTGCACAATTGTGCGATTCCACCGCTTGCAGGTTTTGCGAAGAAGCCCAGTTTCATCTTCTGAAAATCGAGTGTTCTTCCATTTTTGTTGCTTATGGGCAACGGATGGAGATTCAGGTGGTGATAGTTCAAAGAACAAATTGACCTAGCTAACTGCATATATAGTTTAGTGGGCAGCAAATTGCGTCAAAGGACGTATTTGGGTTCGATAGAGGGGTTTTCCGGATAGTCATGTTCCCACGGAGAATCGCGTATCGCGTAGAGGGTTCAAATGCCTAAATTAGAATGCAGGAATTCTGTATGCTATGTCCTGCCAACGATCATTCTGGCCATTCCGGTTTTGATAGGTTTGACGAATGCGTCAATGTCTCAGCCTATCGATGAGGCGCTTGCGCTTGCCTATGATAATAACCCTGAATTGAATGCCCAAAGAGCTGCGACCCGCGCAGTGGATGAGAATGTTGCAATAGCCAAATCCGGCTACCGGCCAAATATTCTTGGTGATGCAGATTACGGTAAGTCCAAGACCAAGAACCGAAATACGGGATTAAATAACAGCCTTGATCCTGGCGGTTTTGGTGTAACCATTTCCCAGACATTGTGGGACAGTTTCCGTACCCGTAACGATGTTGAAAGTGCCAGGGCAACGGTCTATGCCAGCCGGGAAGTGTTGCGCAATACGGAGCAGAACGTCCTGTTTGATGCTTCCAGCGCCTATATGAACGTAATCCGGGACCGCGAAGTAGTCGGGTTCAGAAAGCAATCGCTGGAATTTCTGAATGAACTGGTCCGCTCTGAGCGGGCGCGTTTTGAAGTTGGCGAGAGCACGAGAACCGATGTTGCTCTAGCCGAATCACAGCAGGCTGCTGCGCAGGCTGATCTCAATGTTGCCGAGGCCCTGCTGAAGACATCCATTGCTGTTTATCGGCAGATAATCGGGGTAGATCCCGGGAAGCTGATTACGCCACGCGGAGTTGCCCATCTGGCGCCGAGGGATATCAGGTCTGCATTAGTAATTGCCTATGACGAGCACCCCGCAATCCTCGCAACCCGGTATCTGGTTGATCAGGCGGATTGGGACGTAAGGCGTGCCGAAAGCGAATTATTGCCGACTATCACGCTCGATGGATCGGTATCGCGTGGATATAATCGCGGATCCGATCTTGCCGACAATGACAATGCTTCAATAACGGCCAGATTGCGGGTACCGATCTATCAAGGTGGAAGGGTGTCAGCCATTGTCCGCCAAAACAAGGAAGTGCTGGGTCAGCGTCGCATTGAAGTTGATTTGGCGGTGGACGACGTTCGGGCTGCAACAGTTTCGGCATACAGCCAGCTGGAATCGGCCAGGGCGACGGTACAGGCGGGTATTGCCCAGGAACGGGCAGCCAAGCTGGCACTGCAGGGAACCGTGGAAGAGCGCAAGGTTGGCCAACGGACGACGCTGGATGTTCTGCGAAGCCAACAGGATGTCATTGATGCGCAGGTAACGCTTTCAGATGCGCAACGGAACCAGGTTGTCGCCGGATATGCAGTCTTGTCTGCGATTGGCCGGCTGGATTCCGACAATTTGAGACTGGCTGTGGTGGGATATGATCCGATCGAACACTACGAGATTGTCAAAGACAAGTGGTTCGGTCTTAGAACACCGGATGGACGTTAAGTTCCGGCATCAATTTTGTTGACGGTCCGAACCTCTTTCGCATTCATTCTGCATCGGATCGTATTGATTCAGGAAACCCTTCCTGAACCAGGAAATGCAACAATCTTGTCTGAAATTTCGGTTGTTCCGGTATCGAGAATGTAGACTTCGACCGGCTTTTCGCGCCCCCGCAGAATTCGTGTTCCGGCAGGTTTCATTGCAAATTTGCTGCCTGCATGTTTGGCTGTCTGACCCGATATCAGCACGATTGCGTCATCCTGTGCACCCATGAGGTCACGGCCCATCTGTTCCAGCCTTTGGGCAAGATTTACGGAATCTCCGACAATGGTGTAGTTCTGCCGACTACCTCCGCCAATGTTACCCACGACCGCGCGACCGGTATGAATGCCGATCCGCATACGAATTGGCAGTTCGCCGGCTTCACGCCGACGCTGGTTAAATTCGCTGATTGCAGCGGAGATTTTCACGGCTGCCGAAACTGCATGGGCAGGATGGTCTGGATCGGCATCCGGAGCGCCCCAAAAGGCCATGAGGCCGTCGCCCATGAATTTATCGACTGTGCCGTTTCTAGCCTCAATTTCCTTACACAGCATGTTGAAAAACTCATTCAGGATATTTGCGGTATCAACGGCGTTCATGCGCTCAGAGAGTGATGTAAACCCGACAATGTCTGAAAACATGATCGTAATTTCCCGTTCGACAGTCCTGATCTTGTCCTCTCCGGAGCGCATCAGCCGTTCGACCAGCGGCCGGGGAACGTAGCGCGCAAATTCACGCATTGCCCGCCGCACATTATTCAAGGCTTCTGCCTGATTATCGATTTCGCGAATTCTGGAGCCGGGCAGGGGCTCCAGTCCGTCAATATCAAATGCCGAGAGTTTTCTGGCAGTTTTGGCAATTTCCACCATGGGTGCCGATATCCTGCGTCCGAGCAGATATGCGACAATGACTGCCAAAATGAGACCGGCAAATCCGACAAAAAATGTATTTATGGCCCGGAACACCTGCTGGCCTACATCTGATTTGGAAAAATATGCGCCTAGGACATAGGAGTTGCCGCTTACTCCCGTCAATTCCTTTGTTATGTAGACATTGCCATCACGCCCTTCGCTCTCAACAACGGAAATACCGCTTCTTGAGGCCTTTCGGAAACGCTCGGCCTTATTTGCTTCCAGG
>JBPCWJ010000211.1:0-3670 GCA_051009635.1 Rhizobiaceae bacterium | reverse complement strand
GTGTGGATATTCAGGTTGGACCAAAGGGCAAACCGGTTATCAGGGCGACGGGAAATATCAGGGATATTCTTGCATTTGAGGGCATTGAGATGAATGGTCAATTGCAAGCTGATGCAGATCTAATTCTAAAATCCCTTAGTCCGGAAAAGGTTGCAGAATTTGGTTCTGTAAAAGGTGAATTCACGTTCAGCGATGCATCCGGCGAATTGGCAATAACGCAGTTTGACGGTTACTCCTTTGGTTCTGAATTATGGTCGCTTGATTCCAGCTTGTCGGTACGCAATGTCAAAACCCTGTCGGACCTGAAGTTCAAATTTGATCTTGGCGTGGCAGATGGCGCCAGATTTCTTGAAGCATTGCAGCTTGAGCCGGTGGATACGGGCAGGCTGGACTTCAACGCTCGGATTTCGGGCGAAAGTCTTGATATGAAAATCAACGCTGCAGCGGGCATCAACAAGTCAAGACTGGATGCTTCGCTCAGCAACGAAACCACTGATGAAAATCAGATCGTGCGCGGTGAAATGAAGAGTGCTGAAATCCACATTGACGATCTGCGTGATGTCGTTCGTGCGGCGGTTCAGTTGCAATCCATGTTCTCCGCCGGCAATGCGAAGAAACCAGAAGGGGAAATACAACCGCTGGTGATTGAAACGGAGGATAAACCGGAAACTGAAGCCGACAAAAAACCGGAAGTTTTGCCGCTGGTGATAGAAGAGGAAGAGGAGGGTGACGGCGAACTCTTTACCAGCAAGAATTTATTGCGGCGTCTGGATCTGGAGTTTGGCATCAACATCGACAAAATTGTCGGACAGGAAGGTGTGTCGGGCCTCAATAGTGATTTGACAGTCAAATCAGGAAAACTGGAATTCGGACCGCTCAAGGCAAGTTATGGCGGTGGCCATTTTGATGTTGCCGGTTCGATGGACCTCATGGAGAGTACCGATATCCTTCAAGTTGCCGGTTCGACGGGAGGCTGGGACATTGGAGAAATACTCGATTCAGTTGGCCTGGGTATTGATGCCTATGGAAAACTGACCGGAAACTTTGATGTCACTGGAAACATCACTTCGTTGAAGAGCTTCCTCAATACGGCGGAGGGGAATGCAACAATCAGAATGGCGAATGGCCGTGTTGCCACAAGCCTGGTTGAACTGGCTGGTCTGGGCATTTTCAATTGGTTATTTTCTGAAGAACTCCGTCAGGGCTATACCGACATTGTCTGCATAAATGCACCGCTGAGATTAAGCGGTGGCGGAGCCTCGTCAAACACGATTGTGGCTGAAACAAAATCCGTGCAGCTTGTTGTCGAGGGTAGTGCGAATTGGCGCAATGATACAATCGCAATTCGTGCGGAACCGCGACCTGTAGGGCGCCCGCTGGATAGAAGTGCATTTCCTTTCGAGGTCAATGGCCAGCTTACCAATCCCGACTTCAACCTAAAGCCGGGCAGCGCGCCGGCAGAAGCGGGTGGTTGGTCACTGGTTACACCGGAAACCAACACCGACCGTGTGCCATGTGTGCCTGATGACAGACAATAACCGGGGAATGTCGGGAATTGGCCTCGAATCGCCATTGCGCTATGTCCTGACCCTAGTAGATAGGTAAACCAGTTTGGTCTCATGAATTCCCGAAAAGCCGATATCATTTTCGCAGGCGGCGGACTTGCAAGCTGCCTGACTGCACTTCGCTTGTCCGAGGCGTATCCAGATCTGTCGATCCTGATTGTCGATGCAGCCGACAGAATTTGCGGTAATCACACCTGGTCATTCCATTCCACAGATTTGACGCCCGATGAATTCCGGTTTCTTGAACCCATGATAGCGCATAAATGGTCTGGCCAGCAGGTGATCTTTCCCGGCTATGAGCGCGTATTGACCACTGGTTACAATAGTCTCACAGCAGAGTCGGTGCGAAACGAAGTCCTGAAGACAAAAGTAATTGCAGTGGCGTTAAACAGCCCGATTTCGGAAGTTCAGGAGACCCGTGTGAAACTGGATAGTGGCAGAGAGTTCAAGGCACCCTGTGTGATTGATGGCAGGGGGTACCGGCCGGATGATGCGCTTGTGCTCGGTTTCCAGAAATTCATTGGATTGGAACTGATTCTGGATAAACCGCATGGTGAAACAGTTCCAACGATCATGGATTCTTCAGTGGAACAATTTGACGGTTACCGTTTTGTCTACACCTTGCCGTTTGATGCAAAAACGGTGCTGGTGGAGGATACGAGATATAGCGATAGTGATAAATTCGATGAAAAAACAATTATCGCCAATATCCGTGATCATGTTCAGTCAAAAGGATGGACGATCAAGAAGGTATTGCGGCAGGAAAATGGTGTTCTGCCTATTACACTCGGGCACGATTTCTCGAAGTTCTGGAACAATATAGGTTTGAGGTCAGCACCGATTGGATTGCGTGCAGGTCTTTTTCATCCAACCACCGGCTATAGCCTTCCCCATGCGGTTCGACTCGCCACGGGGATTGCCGAAATTCCAGGACCCCACAACACGAAAGATGTTCGCAAACTGGTCGAAAAATATGCTTATGAGCAATATCGCAAACAATCCTATTACCGGTTTTTGAACCGGATGCTTTTTAAGGCAGCAGTACCGGGAGATCGCTGGAAGGTGCTGGCGCGATTTTATAAATTGCCTCAAGGTCTGATTGAACGCTTTTATGCTGGGAGACTGACGATCGCAGACCGTGCAAGGATCCTTATCGGCAAGCCGCCCGTGCCTGTTTCTGCCGCCATGAAATGCATTAGCGAAAAATCAGTCTATAACCAGTCAGAAGTGGTGCAGTAGTTTGCCGGATTTTGATTCAATTGTGATTGGAGCCGGGTTCGGCGGATTGGCATTGGCAATCCGTCTGCAAAGCGCAGGAAAGAAAACCCTCCTTATCGAAAAGCGCGAAAAGCCCGGTGGCCGCGCCTATGTCTATGAACAGGATGGTTTTACGTTCGATGCCGGGCCAACGGTCATAACCGACCCTGCTTGTCTCGAGGAACTCTGGGCGCTTTCCGACCGGAAACTGTCCGACTATGTAAAGCTCATGCCGGTCGATCCTTTCTACCGCCTGATGTGGGAAGATGGATCGAAGTTTGACTATAGCGACAATCAGGAGCGGCTTGATACGGAAATAGCCAAATTCTCACAGGCGGATGTCGAGGGTTATCGGCGTTTCCTTGCCTATTCAGAGGATCTGTATCACGAGGGTTATGAAAAGCTTGGAACTGTGCCATTCCTGCATTTCCGTCAAATGATTTCGGCGGCACCGCAACTTATCCGCTTGCAGAGTTATCGCTCCGTATATTCAAAGGTGGCCTCCTACATTTCGGATGACAAGCTTCGTCAGGCTTTTTCATTCCATTCATTGCTGGTCGGTGGAAACCCATTCACGGCATCTTCAATCTATGCGCTCATCCATGCGCTGGAACGCAAGGGTGGTGTCTGGTTTGCAAAGGGTGGAACAGGTGCATTGGTGGATGGGATGGTCAGACTGTTCCGGGATCTTGGAGGTGAAATCAAGCTCGGAACCAGCGTCTCTAAGATGGTCGAAAAAGATGCCCGAATAGACGGGGTTGAGGCTGGCGGCAAGTTTTACAAGGCAAAGGAAGTCGCAAGCAATGCCGATGTGGTGCACAGCTATGAGCAATTGCTAGGAGAAACTC
>JBPCWJ010000210.1:0-3041 GCA_051009635.1 Rhizobiaceae bacterium | reverse complement strand
TTATTATCCACGTTGGCCTTGCAAAGTGTCAGGCGGATTGCTGCAACCGTTCAATATAGGAGGCATTGGCACAAAATTCCGGTGGTGCGCTACCGGTTTCGGCCTCCTCCAGCCATTTGCTGCAGCCCTCAGCATTTTGACATGAAGTGCATCGAGACATGGCCCGCCTGATTTCATCTTCAAGGAAAATCACTTGTGAATCGGGACCGGTAATACCGGTCTTTCCGAACATACTGCTCATTAGCTCTATATGCCGGTTAAGCCTGCCAAATATGCCCATATGGAAGCCTCCATGCCATTGCCGGGGCTTAATCAATAGACTTCAGGCAATTCCCGCGCTTTGATCGGAATCAATCACGTTGCAATTTTCCTAGTCAGCCGGAATCAGAAGATTTCAGTTCTTCAAGCCGTGGCATGGAGATGATCGAGTATCCGGAATCGACGAAATGAATTTCCCCGGTCACACCAGACGACAAATCACTCAGCAGATAAAGGGCCGAGCCGCCCACTTCATCGATTTCGACTGTCCGGGCTAAAGGCGCATTGCGTTTCTGATAGTTGAACATGAGCCTTGCATCGGCCACACCTGCACCGGCAAGCGTGCGGACCGGACCGGCAGAAATTGCGTTTACACGAATACCGTCGAGACCATAATCATTGGCAAGATAACGTACGCTTGCCTCCAGCGCTGCCTTGGCAACGCCCATGACATTGTAGTTGGGCATTACCCGTGTCGAGCCACCATAGGTCAACGTCATTAGCGATCCGCCATTGGACATCATCGAAGCCGCACGTTTGGCGATCTCCGTGAAGGAAAAGCAGGATATTATCATTGTGCGGGAAAAATTTTCCCGCGTGGTATCGGCATATTTTCCCTTCAGCTCTTCGCGATCTGAAAATGCCACCGCATGAACCAGAAAGTCGATTTCCCCCCATTCGGAGCGAAGTTTGTCGAATACGGCATCCACCGTTTCAATATCCTCGACATCGCAGGGCAGAACCAGGCTCGATCCAAGGCTTTCTGCAAGTGGCTGAACCCGTTTGCCAAAGGCCTCGCCCTGATAGGTGAACGCAAGTTCAGCGCCCTCAGATGCCAGTTTTTTGGCAATTCCCCATGCAATGGAATGGTTGTTTGCGATACCTATGACAAGTCCACGCTTGCCCGCCATCAATCCAGTCATTATCCGGTCTCCAGCTCAGGCGCTATAGCGTTGAAAGGCGAGGGTGGCATTCGTGCCACCAAATCCAAATGAATTCGAGATCACGGTATCAATTTTCGCATTATCCACCCGTTCGCGAAGGATATTCATGTCGGAAAATTCCGGGTCGATCTCATCAATATGCGCGCTTGCGGCAATGAAGCCGTTATTGATCATCAATAGCGAATAGATCGATTCCTGCACGCCTGTTGCACCAAGGGAGTGACCGGTAAGCGATTTGGTAGCCGATATCGGAGGACATTTGTCCCCAAACACGTCTCGCAAAGCCTCGATCTCCTTTTGATCGCCCACCGGCGTTGATGTGGCATGCGGGTTTACATAGTCGATCGGCTCATTGACGGTTGCCAGCGCCATCCTCATGCAGCGCGCAGCACCTTCGCCGGAAGGAGCCACCATGTCGTAGCCATCCGAAGTGGCACCATATCCGACAATCTCACCGAAAATACGGGCACCTCTAGCCTTAGCATGTTCCAGTTCCTCGAGAACCAGAACCCCTGCGCCGCCCGCAATCACGAAACCATCACGATTGACATCATAAGCACGGGAAGCCCTGTCTGGCGTGTCGTTGAATTTGGAGGACATTGCGCCCATCGCATCAAACAGGTTGGACATGGTCCAATCAAGATCTTCCGAACCTCCGGCAAAAATCACATCCTGTTTGCCCATGGCTATTGTCTCATAGGCGTTGCCAATACAATGGTTCGAAGTGGCGCAGGCCGAAGAGATCGAATAATTGACCCCCTTTATCTCGAACTGGGTCGCCAGAACCGCCGAAGCTGTTGAGCTCATCGCCTTTGGCACCGCTGTCGGTCCAATCCGTTTAGGGCCCTTTTCCTGGGTTGTCAGACCAGCCTCAAAGATAGTGCGTGTCGATGGCCCGCCAGAGCCCATGATGATGCCAGTTGACGGATTGACTACATCTGCGGGCTCCAGGCCGGAATCGGCGATTGCCTGCTGCATGGCAATGTAATTCCATGCGGTTCCCTTCGACATGAAGCGGACTGTGCGCCGGTCAAGCACTTCGAAGGGATCAAGATCCGGTTCGCCATGGACCTGGCAGCGAAATCCGTATTTTTCATAATCCTCAGCCTTGGATATACCGGATTTACCTTCCCTCAGCGAGGCCAGAACCTCCTGCGTATTGTTGCCGATTGAAGAGACAATCCCCATACCTGTGACAACGACACGTCTCATGGCACAATTCCTTTCATTTATGCACTGGCGCGGGCGAAACCCGCCGGGCATCAATTATTACGTGGTCCAATACCATGGACCAGAAATCCAACAAACCCGCAATTGCGTTGAAAATCCGGTAACCGGCCAAATGTTGGCTGCTGGCTTCCAGTTTGACCGGGATTGCCGATTACGAATAGTCAATTTTCCTGAAAAAGACCGACTTTCAAGTCCTTGGCGGTATAAATGGTTTCACCATCAGCCTTAACCCATCCATCGCCGATACCCAATACCAGGCGGCCACGCATTACGCGCCGGAAGTCCACGCCATATTCGACTATATTGTTTTTTGGCGTAACCATGCCTGAAAAACGTACCTCGCCGGTCGCGATCGCGCGCCCCTTGCCGGGTTCGCCCAGCCAGCCGAGATAGAAACCCGTCAACTGCCACAATCCGTCGAGGCCGAGGCATCCCGGCATCACCGGATCACCCTGAAAATGGCAGGGAAAAAACCACAGATCGTCGTGAATCCGGAATTCCGCCCGAATGTAACCCTTGCCGTATTCGCCGCCTGTTTCGGAGGCGTCTGTGATCCGGTCGAACATCAACATCGGCGGCAGCGGCAATTGCGCATTGCCCGGTCCAAAC
>JBPCWJ010000209.1:0-2605 GCA_051009635.1 Rhizobiaceae bacterium | reverse complement strand
ATTGAAAACCGGGAATATCGCGATTCCACCACCAAAGACCTGTTTGATGCTGCGCGCATCACGCATGCGCTGGATAATGTACATTTCTTTCAGCGCGCCATGGTCTGCCGGGACATCGAAGATAACTTCGAGATGGACATCAATACTTTGTACGCAAGTTGCGGTGGAACCACCAAACATGTGGGTACGAGCTTCTCTGATCCATCGCATGTCGCAGGATGTTTCGATCTGCTGCACAAGATTGCGGGTGATGAAGCGACCTGGCGCACGAGGCCGTTTGTTTCGAATACCAACTGTTTTGTGGTTCCTCCCATGAAATTTGCCGAAGAAAGCTGTATCACCATGGAGGCATGTATCCGCGGTGGTATGCCTGTATTGCTACTTTCCGCCGGTCAGGCAGGAGCAACGGCACCGGCTCCGCTAGCCACAGCAATTGTACAGGCGGTCGCCGAATGTCTGGCAGGAGTGGTCTATGTGAACGCTGTGCAGCCCGGACATCCCGCCATATTCGGAACATGGCCATTTGTCTCAGATCTGCGGTCCGGGGCAATGTCCGGCGGTTCCGGTGAGCAGGCTCTGCTGACGGCCGGTTGCGCCCAGATGCACAAATTCTACAATCTTCCCGGCGGTGCTGCCGCCGGTATTGCTGATGCCAAGATGCCCGACATGCAGGCAGGGTGGGAGCAGGGAATATCGAATGTGCTGGCAGGCTTGAGTGGACTGAACATGGTCTATGAGGCTGTTGGTATGCACGCTTCGCTCCTTGGCTTCAGCATGGAGTCACTTGTTCTCGGCGATGATATGCTGGGGCAGGTACTCAGATGTGTGCGTGGAATTGATGTGAGCGAGGACAGCGTCAGCCTGGAAGCGATGCGCCAGGTTTGTCTGGAGGGGCCCGGCCATTACCTAGGACATGAGCAGACACTCGGGTTAATGCAGACGGAATACGTCTATCCAAGGGTTGCAGACAGGACCAGCCCGAAGGAATGGGCTGAAATTGGCAAGCCTGAATTGGTCCAGATGGCAATTGAACGAAAAAACCGAATTCTGGATCGATCGCAAGTACCATTGTTCGAACCGGAATTGGATCAGGCAATTCGGGACAGCTTCAAAATTCATATTTGAGTGAAGACCATAGATTCGTCCGTGCCGATGTATAATTGAATTGCACACCCATATTGGTATTAATCAGTTTCGTTGCGGTTTGGGGTTTGGTCCACATAGCCGCGATTGCCAACTTTCACTTGTCTGAACAGGTTTCAAATGTTCCGAATATTTTTTGTATGCTGTTTCTTGGCGTTCTGTTCGCTTCCGGATACCGTCAAAGCCATGAATGAAGACGGTGAAAAGGCAAGATGTGCCGTTCTGCTGCACGGCTTGGGACGGTCGGACACCTCCATGGCCTTGATGGAGGAGATGCTTGAGCTGTCGGATTTCAAAGTCGTCAATTTCGGATATCCATCGACTGATGAGAATATCCAGGGTTTTATGGGTAATGTCAGCGAAGCAGTTGCAGAGTGTGGATCGGGTCAACTCAATTTTGTGACACATTCGATGGGCGGAATAATCGTCCGTGCCTGGCTTTCGATAAATTCACCGGAAAATCTGGGCCGTGTTGTGATGCTTGCACCGCCGAATAACGGCTCGGAAGTCGTCGACATGTTTGGAGAGCTGGAGCTTTTCGAGAAGATTACCGGCCCGGCTGGAAAACAGCTTGGTACAGAATCAGATTCAGTTGTCAAAACACTTGGCCCGGTAGACTTTGAGCTAGGTGTAATCGCGGGTAACAAGTCAATTAATCCCGTATTCTCGGTGATAATTCCTGGCCCTGATGATGGTACGGTGTCGGTTGAGAGTACTCGTATTGAGGGAATGGCGGATCATATCGTTTTACCGACAACGCACACATTGATGATGAACAATCCTCTGGTGATTGTACAGGTCATCAAATTCCTCAATACCGGGAAATTCGATCATTCGCTCGACTACACTGAATTGCTGTCGCGAATGCTGTCCCGCTAGAAGGCTGGAATTGAATGTTCCCTAATTGGTAGCGCTTAAAATTGCTGGATGCGGCAACAAAAAATCGCCTTGTCCAGACTGTATTGAGGTCCTAGGATCCTGACCCTAAATTGGAAAACGGCGTTGAAAATCCGTTTGAGGCACAATGAAATCGAGCGTGTTCCTATCGGCGTTCCTGCATGGAGCGATTTTGGTGTGGGCGATGGCTTCCGGCCTCCATCCCGCACCGCTCATTGCTGTCGAGGATCAAGGCGTCGAAGTTAGCCTGGAAACAGAGCCGGAGGAAAAACCCAAGGAAGAGGAAGAAAAGGAAGTCGAGCCCAGGCTTGAGTTTAGTGAGAAAGAGGAAAATAAGCCGGAAGCCAAAAATGCCGGGGAAGCAAAAGAGGATAGCAAATCCCGGGAAGGTATTGTTACCGACAAGACGCTTGATACCGAGAAGACTTCAGCAGCACCTGCAGCAGAGGAAAAGGTCACTTCGGAGGAAGTGAAACCCAAGCCGATCATCGATGGTGATGAAAAGAACAAGCCGCCCGAAGAGACGAAAACGGCAAAATTGGAGGAACCAAAACCGCCGGAACCA
>JBPCWJ010000208.1:0-2786 GCA_051009635.1 Rhizobiaceae bacterium | reverse complement strand
ACTTTGCATCGACAACGGTTGGGAGAGGATTGTCCTGTCCGTCCACCGAACCTGTCTGAAGCGCGGTATAGACTTCAGTGAAAGCCATTGGTGTCGGGTTGGCACCGAGCGCCTTGCCCAGGAATTGCCATGCATCTGTGCCGGGCATTCGTAGATTAACACCAGCCAGATCTTCCGGCTTCATGACAGTCAGCTCATCTTTCTTCTGACGCAGATTCACATGCCTTTGCCCCAGATACATGACAGCGAGCAATTTGACGCCGAGCTCGTCTTCCGCTTTCTGCTTGAATTCATCCATTAGCGGGTCATTGAAGACCGCAACCTGGTGAGCTGCATCCTGATGGACATAACCGGTGGCAAAGATGGAATATTCAGGAAAGAACTGCGCCAGTTCCTGCGCCGAGGTTATGGACATTTCCAGATCACCGGATGCAATGGATTCTAGCTCTGAGCCCTGCTTGATCAGCGAACCGTTGTAATGTGGCTCATATGTTGCAAATTCCTCGACTGCCGGGGCAAATATTTCTGCCAGGGCAACTGATCGCTGGTCGGTTTCCGATGCAGGTGTCGACATGCGCAGTTTAACCTTATCGGCTGCATAAACCGGGGTCGCGATGGCGGCGACCGTCAACGCAAGCATGGTACGTCTAGTAAAATTCTGGATCATTGGGGTTCCTCCATTTTGAATGCGGCGATTTTCCGCTTTAAATTCGTTGGGCTGTTACCCATCGAAATTTGGTTTACATACCCAGAGCGCGTCTTTTTGCACTGTTTATGTGTGAATAAATTGCCTGAACTGCTCCTTCACTATCGTGTTTTTCCAGGGCGGCGAATATGGCCAGATGTTCGTCGAGTACCGAGACAACCAATTCTGGCAGCATCCTTGTTTGATTGTTCCTGATTAACCGGATTTTTATGGCGTTGACGCGGTGAATATCCGAGATGATCGGATTGCCCATTGTGTCGACAATCAGGTCATGGAAATCCCAGTCCATTTGTTGAGCACTGCGAAGCAATTCCGGCGTTACAGCTTTGATGGCCTCTTCACGAATTTGCCTGTGCTGATTTGCCAATCTTTCAATTTCTGCCGTGGTAGCGGTCTTGCAAAATTCTGAAATCGCCTCGCCTTCAATGATGCTGCGAAGCTGGAATGCATTGCGAACCAGATCAATATCGATCGAAAGAACCTGTAGGCCTCGCTTGGGCACTGTTTTGATAAGCCCGTCTGCTTCCAACCGCGGAATCATCTCGCGTATCGCGCCTAGCGGCATACCCGTAAGCTCGACCAATTCCCGCTGTGAGACAATCTGCCCGGGCCGAATGTCTCGTGCCAGCAATTTCTCCGTGAAATTGGAATAAGCGTGGTCGCGTAACCGCAGTGCAGATGAAGCAGTCATGCAGAATGCTCCTGTGTAAACAAGTCCGCAATTACTGCTCTGTCCTCGCTACTTAAGCGCTGCAATGGCGGGCGCACATTGGCCCAAGCCTCTATCCCGATCGAGTCTACCATTGCCTGCTTCAAGGCAGGAATTACCGGAATGGAAATCATCCTGTCCACTTCCTCAGACAACCTCCTGTCCTCGACCTGGGTATCAAATACTGTTCGCATACGTTGGGGATAAAGGTTAGCCATGCCACTGATGGCGCCTTTGCCGCCCAACGCAGCTGCCTTGTGCAATAATCGTTCATCTCCTACCAGCACCGGTATTCCGCCGCCTTCAAGAATCTGCTTCGTATCCTCCCAGTTACCAGCACTGTCCTTTATGGCCAGTACGCGCTCCGGAAAAGCTTCTTGCAACCCGGTAACAAGGTCAATGGATAATGGCACCTGGGTAAGTTGCGGTATATGGTACAAAACAAACTGCGCACGTCCATCAACGCTGTCAAACAGCCGGGAAAACCACTCAAACAATCCAGCATCATCTATTTCCTTAAAGTAGAATGGCGGCGGGAGCAGAAAGGTCGAGAGGCCAAACTCAATGCCCTGTTGAACCTGCGACGTCACATCACCAATCGCTGATCCGCAAAGGCCGAGAATTATCTTGTTGGTGGTAATGCCGCTGTCAATCATGCCAGAGATCGCTTTGGCGCGTTCATCGAAACCGATTGAAGCCCCCTCTCCAGTCGTGCCAAAAAGCGTCACGCTATCAGCACCGTTTCGAACCATGGCGTTTGCATGTTCGAACAGTAGAGGGAAACTTACGTTTCCATCCAGATCAAATGGGGTAAGCAAGGCTGTCGAGATACCAAATTGTTTGATCTTGGATTCCAAACTGAACTCATTGGTTACAACATAAACTCCAGGTTCAAACTTACTGGTTGCACGTTGATTGTCAATGTAACATGTTAGATGAAAGGTGGACGGAGCTGAATATTCTGGCAATCTTCGGTCTGAATGCCTTACAGAATGGATCGCATTTCGATCATTGACGAAGGCAGAAAGCGAGATAGTCGATTTGAAGCCGGAACATGTATCTAATCTGACGATAAATGGTGTCACAGTTCCCGACACATCGGTCGAGAAACTGAAGGCAGCCAGCGCGGACGGAGATCTCGCAGCGCAGCTTGATCGTGATGGTTACCTCCTGTTGCGGGGCATGCATGATGCCGCCGAAGTTGAGGCAGCAAGGTTGGAAATTCTGGAGCGCTTGGCAGAAGTCGGAGAGGTCAGCCAGCCAGTTGAATATGGCCTGGCGTCGGGAACATCCAGTCGCCGGGAGCATTACCCGGCAATGGAGGACCTGGGTGCATTTTGGCGATCAGTCAGCGAAGGCAGGGCTGTAAGG
>JBPCWJ010000207.1:0-4600 GCA_051009635.1 Rhizobiaceae bacterium | reverse complement strand
TATTGCCGACCGCACGATGAATAAGTGCTTTGAAATCGAAGTTCTCCCGGTTGGTGCCAGCCGGAACGGGAGCATGGAAGAAGAAGGATTTGCCCCACTCAACCATGCCGAAGAACATCCAGTAGCCGTCAAGGTCTGGATGGAGCACATTATAGAACTGTTTGTCCTCAAATTGCTCCACCAGTTTGAAAAACTCGGGAGATTCAAATACGATCAACACCATCAACCGGTCATGATCATTGTAGGTCTCGGTAATATTGGCAGAATGACGAATGAGCGACCTGCTGCCGTCACAACCGATGAGATAGCGCCCGGTCAGCTTGATGGTTTCGTTACCCTTGTTAGCGGTTATCCAGGTTGAATCAGCGTTCTGCCCTGCTTCTTCAGTTTTCCATCCATAATGAATATCGATATTCGAAAATGACCGCGCCTGTTCGCGGAGCACATTTTCGGTTCCATATTGGGGCAGTCTTTCATTATCCGCATAATAATAGGGGCGAACTGCTGCCCGTTTGAACCAGTCATAATGATACCCGCTCAAAAGAGAGCCGAAAGCGGTGAGACCTCCCAGGCCGACCCCCTTGGGAATGGTTTTTGCAGCCCTTATCTCTTCCTCAACGCCCCAGACCTGCATGTGTTCCATGGTTCGCTGGGTCAGATTCTGACCCTTCGGAATCGGAGAAGGTTTAGTGCTGCGTTCAACGACTGCTACATCAATGCCGCGGCCAGCAAGCTCGATTGCCAGGCCCAGTCCAACAGGACCCCCGCCGGATATCAGAACATCATGCATAAAGGCATGCCATGGCTTGACTTATGCTCCCAATTAGCGGCAACCAGTTTTCCATGATGCCCGAATTAAGTCCATTGTCGTTCCTGGTCATATTTGCTGCACTTTCGCTCGGCGGAATATTGAAAGGTGCCACCGGAGCAGGAACGCCCATCGTGGCGGTGCCGGTTATGGCGGCTTTTTTTGATGTCCGTCTGGCTGTGATCATTATGGCAACACCAAATTTGGTCACCAATCTCTGGCAGGTCTATCAATATCGCCAGCACAGTCTACCGGACAATTTCGCCCGGAATTTTGCGGTAGCCGGAGCAATCGGGGCCGTTTTGGGAACAGCCATGCTGGCAATGTTACCGGTGCGTTTTCTTTCGCTTCTGTTGGCATTTTCAGTATTTGCATATGTAGGGCTACGGATTGCCAGCCCGTCCTTCCGGCTGGAGTTTGAGAAGGCCAAAAAGCTTGTACTGCCAATGGGCATTGGCGGTGGCATCCTACAGGGTGCAGCAGGGATCTCTGCTCCTATCGCTGTGAGTTTCCTTAATGCCATGCGGCTGGAAAGGCCGGTATTCATTGTTACTGTTTCGACCTTCTTCTCAGCCATGTCGGTGGGCCAACTGCCTGCACTATATGCCTATGGATTGTTGAACGCCCAATTGCTGGCACTCAGTGCGGTGTCACTAATTCCCATGCTGGGGGCCCTGCCCTTGGGAGCGTATATTGCAAAACGGATGTCTCCTCGGGTCTTTGACCTGACGATCTTGGGACTGCTGACAATATTGGGTTTCAGGCTCATCTACACTGCGCTGATGTAACCGGTCCGGAAGCTATCCAAACATGGTGTTGGGCAGCAGCAATGCTACCTGCGGGAACGCCAGCACGATGATAACCGCAGCCAGCATGGCAAACCAGAAGGGCCAGATCCCGCGGAAAATGGTGTTGAGCGGAACGCCTTCTGCGATGCCTTTCACCACAAAGACATTCACCCCGACAGGAGGTGAAATCAGGCCCATCTCCAATACGATTACCATCAGCACACCGAACCAGATCATGTCGATTCCCAAGGGTTCAATGATAGGCTGAATGAGCGGCACTGTCAGGACGAGGATTGCAAACCCGTCCATGAACATTCCGAGAAATATGAATATTACCAGGAATGCGATCACGATGTGATATCCGCCAAGTCCCAACCCCTCGACCCAGAGCGAAAGGGAATAGGTCACACCGGTAAATCCGATAAAGGTCTTGAAAACAAATGCACCGAAAAGGATCATGAACACCGTGCCGGATGCCTTTAGCGTGCTTGCAAACACCTCTGCCAAATTCGGCCAGGTGAATTTGCGCCGGATCGCCGTTACGATGGCCGCCAGAAACGCTCCGATGCCCGCGGCCTCTACTGCTGAGAATACACCGGTATAAATTCCGCCAATGGTAATGAGAATGATGCCGACGATCCAGCTTGCCCTTCCCATCGCCCTCCAACGTTCCGATATCGGATTGGCCTCGGCCAGGTTTGGAGCTTTTTTCGGATCACGCCGAACGACAATCCAGATCGTCAGCACAAAGAACACGGTCAGCAGCAGGCCCGGCAAAATCCCGGCCATGAACAGCCGACCGATACTTTCCTCGGTCAGGATTGCATAAATGACAAATCCGGCTGATGGAGGAATAAGGATACCGAGCGTACCGCCTGCTGCTATCGCGCCTGTCGCCAGGCCATTATCGTAATTATACCGCTGCATTTCCGGAAGGGACACTCTGCCCATGGTCAAGGCGGCGGCGAGCGAAGACCCGGAAAGAGCTGAAAATCCTGCGCATCCCACGACAGTTGCCGATGCCAGCCCGCCCTTAAGGTGACCCAGCCATGAATGGGCAGCATCATACAGGTCTCGGCTCATGCCCGATATGCCGGCAAGGTTCCCCATCAAGACAAAAAGCGGAATGATTGTCAGCGGATAGTTTGAGGCTTCATTGAAAATCTCGCCGGCAAGTTTGGGGATCGCAGCCTGCGGACGGATCAGGTAGATGCCTCCCGTCCCCACAAACAGCATGGCAACGCCGACCGGCATCCGGATAAGCAGGAGTATGAAAAGGACGCCGGTTCCCAACAGTGCAATCGTGACATTGTCCATTAGTCGTCAATCTCGTTGGGATCGTCCGAACCAAAATGATAGAGGCTGATCAGGAAGTGGACCAGGATATGCAGCGCATAGACCCCCATCGAAATGCCCAGATAATAGTAGAAATAGCGGTGCTCTATGCTGAAGTTATTGGTAATGCAGGCCTTCTCAATACCGCAGGCCTTGGCAAAGAGCGAATAGGTGGCAAGTGCCAGTATAGCCACCGTCAACACACGCATGATGGCGTCGGTATACCGGGTCAATCTCCTGCCGCCGAAAAAGCGAATGACACTGATGCTGACATGCGCATTGGTTCGGGCGCCATAGGCCACGGCAGCACCAGCCACGATGGTCAGCGTCACGATCGAGAGATCCTCGATCCCGAAAATCGGATCATTCAATCCGTAACGCCAGGCTACCGCGACAATGGTAATCATCACCAGGCCGATAATTCCAAGGCTGCCGACAAGCGCCAGAAATTGCGCGGCTTTGCCAATGAGATTGTCGGCCCGTATCAATATGGCGGGCGTTTGACCTTCCAATTCTACTGGCCTTTCATAAGGCCCTTGATTTCGGAAACCGTGGAGCTTCCCACCTGTTTCTTGTTGATTTCTTCAAGTGTTGGATTGATTGCATCAAGCCAGCGCTGCTTTTCCTCATCGGACAGATCAATGATTTCCACTCCTGCATCTTTTGCGATCTTCATTCCGCCATTGCCGGCCTTGTCGTAAAACGTGCCGCCAGCTTCAGAAAGTGCGGCTTCCGACGCAGCATCCACCCAGCCTTTTTCTTCGTCAGACAGGGCATTGTAAACGTCCTGGTTCATGAGCAGTACGAATGCCGACCCGGAGCCCGGAAACCAGGTGGTAATGTAATTTGCCGGTTCATGCAGGTTGAAAGACCGGATTGCTGACGGCCCGATGGCTATTGCGTCGATCACGCCATTGGTAAGATTCTGGTTGATGACATTGACCGGCTGGGCAACCGCTGATGCTCCCAGCGCCTCGACTACTGGCAGGTCAGACTTGTTGGTTACACGGATTTTCATACCTTTGAGATCTTCAAGACTGCGTACCGGCTTGTCCTTGGTAATCAGGACCGGCGGCACATTGGCCCAGATCCCCAACAGTTTGGCGTTGTATTCCTCGGCAAGCTTTTCACGTGCGTTCAACAGGGCTTGGGTGCACTCCACCGCGCTTTCGCAGACGCCGGGCAGGCCAACAACCTGTGTCATCGGGAAGACATCGCCGGTATAGCCAGGTAGGGTGAATACGATATCAGCAACGCCATCCAGCAGGATTGCATATTGCTTGGGCGGTACCGAATTTAAGGCGCCTCCGGGGAATTGCTTTACCGTGAGCTTCCCGCCGGACAGTTCTGCCAGCTTTTCCGCAAATGGTGTGAACACGGCCGCATTCATCGGGTGTTTTGGTCCCATGAAGTAGGCCAGGCTCATTTCCTTTGCGCTAGCCACAGCACTGAAGGCGATGGTTGCAGCAGCTGCCAATGATATTAACGCTTTCATTTTTTCCTCCCTGGGATTGTTCCTGGTTGGCTGTTATCTTATCCCGATTTTTCCAACACACTAGACGATATTCGTACAATGCCTGAAACGGGCAAGTTAATTTTCAGGCGCATTGGCAGACTGTTTGAACCACAAATGCGCTTGACGGCTGGATTTTCAGTGCATCTAATTCTC
>JBPCWJ010000206.1:0-16111 GCA_051009635.1 Rhizobiaceae bacterium | reverse complement strand
ATTGAAGGCTGTGCCTCCATCCATTCGTCAGGCTGCACTTGGTGTTGGTGCATCGCGTATACAGGCGGTTTTCCATCACGTCCTGCCACTTGCAATGCCCGGTATGCTGACAGGCACAATTATCGGAATGGCCCAGGCGCTGGGGGAAACCGCCCCGCTACTTATGATTGGCATGGTTGCCTTCATTGTGGATGTCCCGGGCGGCATTACCGACCCGGCGACAGTCCTGCCTGTCCAGATTTTCATGTGGGCAGATTTCCCCGAGCCAGGTTTTCAGCAGAAAACAGCAGCGGCGATCATGGTACTGCTGGTCTTTCTTGTCATCATGAATTTAACCGCAATTTTGCTTCGCCGGCGGTTTGAACGCCGGTGGTAGGAAATTTTCATTGTCCAAATCGCACTTGACTATCCGGTCTGAAAAGTTTCAGGAGAACCAGGAAAATGAATATGATGACTGAGGCCCAGATCGCAATGGATGGCGAGACCGAGAAGAAAATCGAAAACACCAAGATGAAAGGTGAGAAAGTCAGCGTCCATTATGGCGATAAGCAGGCTCTCTTCGATGTCGATCTTGATATCTATGAAAATCAGGTAACAGCGCTGATTGGTCCATCGGGATGCGGAAAATCAACATTTCTCAGATGCCTGAACCGGATGAATGATACCATCGACATCTGCAAGGTTGCCGGCGACATAACGCTCGACAATCGCGATATCTACGATCCGGATATCGATGTGGTGGATTTACGTGCCCGCGTTGGCATGGTTTTCCAGAAGCCCAATCCATTCCCAAAGTCGATCTTCGAGAATGTGGCCTATGGTCCGCGTATCCATGGCCTGACCCGCAACAAGTCGGAGATCGAGGATATTGTTGTGACAAGCCTGCAAAAGGCGGGACTATATGATGAGGTCAAGGATCGCCTCCACGAGGCTGGCACCGGCCTTTCAGGAGGCCAACAGCAAAGATTATGCATTGCGCGTGCAATTGCCGTTAGTCCGGAAGTCATCCTCATGGATGAACCCTGTTCGGCACTTGATCCGATAGCAACCGCAAGGGTTGAGGAACTGATCGACGAATTACGGGAAAATTACACCATCGTAATCGTTACACATTCAATGCAGCAGGCTGCGCGTGTTTCACAGCGTACCGCAATGTTCCATCTTGGATATTTGGTCGAAGTCGATGAAACCGATACGATTTTTACCAATCCGTCAAATCCGAGGACCCAGGATTACATCACAGGAAGATATGGATAATCCGCTGAATATCGAGGCAAAGGAGCCGCGAAGCTGATGTCCGATCCTGATATCGTAACGAGAGAAAACGAGATGAATGATCACACCGTTACCGCCTTTGACGACGATCTGAAATCCATTACCGCCGGTGTCAACGAGATGGGCGGTTATGCCGAATCCATGATTGGTCAGGCCGTGAGCGCGCTTACCCGTGGTGACCTTAGCCTGGCGCAGGCAGTTGTCGCTGAAGATGTCGCTCTCGACAACATGCAATACAAGCTCGATGAGCAAATTGTACTGACAATCGCAAAACGCCAGCCGGTAGCACTTGATCTTCGCGAGGTCATTGGTGCCCTTCGAATGGCCAGCGATTTGGAACGTGTTGGCGACATGGCAAAAAACATCGCGAAGCGTACCAAGGATGTAGTCGATTTCGCCCATCCGAAACCATTGCTGCGTGGTATTGAACATCTGTCTTCATTGGCGCAGGCCCAATTGCGGGATGTTCTGGATGCCTATGTCAACAAGGATATAGCCCAGGCACGCAAGGTTTTGGAACATGACGACGAAATCGACCAGGTCTACACATCGCTGTTTCGTGAATTATTGACCTACATGATGGAAGACCCGCGCAATATCTCGTTTTGTACCCATCTCCTGTTCTGCGCGAAGAATATTGAACGGGTTGGGGATCATGCCACGAATATTGCGGAGACGATCCTGTATATCGTCACAGGAGAGGCAGAGCAGTCCATGCACGGTACGCGTACGCTTTAGTTCGACTTGAAACATGCCGGAGATACGTCGATGACACCGCGAATACTGGTTGTAGAGGATGAAGAACCCCTCTCGATCCTGCTTCGATACAATCTTGAATCAGAAGGCTATGAGGTCGAGACGGTCAATCGGGGTGATGAAGCTGAAATTCGGCTCGCAGAGCAGGTTCCCGATCTTCTGGTACTGGACTGGATGTTGCCCGGCCTCTCGGGAATAGAATTATGCCGCCGCTTGCGATTGAGACCTGAAACCGAAAAACTTCCAGTGATCATGTTGACAGCGCGGGGCGAGGAATCTGATCGGATAAGGGGTCTTTCCACCGGAGCGGATGATTATGTGGTCAAACCGTTCTCGGTGCCCGAACTCATGGCGCGTGTCAGGGCGATGCTGCGACGCGCACATCCGCAGGCAATCTCTTCGCTGCTGCGGGCAGGCGATATCGAGCTTGATCGTGATTCACACCGGGCACACCGGGCCGGGAAAGAATTGAAGCTCGGACCTACCGAGTTCAAGCTTCTGGAATATTTCCTCAGCGCGCCGGGCAGGGTATTTTCCCGCGAGCAATTGCTGGATGGTGTTTGGGGCCGGGACATCTATGTCGATGAACGGACCGTTGACGTGCATATCGGACGATTGCGAAAGGCAATAAACCGCGGCCGCCAACGCGATCCGATCAGGACTGTCAGGGGAGCTGGATACTCCCTGGATGACAAGTTCCTGAATTAGGAAAAATTTCAGAATATTGATTTTTAGCCTGCGGCAGCTTTCCGGTCGCGGCGGCGGTCAGCCACAGGCTGATAGGCCAGCTTGGCATGATAACGGCAATAGGGACCACTTTCACAAATATCATGCCCGCAGAAGTGAAAATCATCAGTTGCAGGATCGCCAAGAGGCCATTTGCACGTCTTTTCGGTCAACTCTGTCAATGCAATTTTTAACGGCTTGGGTGCTTCAATATCTTCTTCGATCAATGCCCTGTTGGTTTCAGTTGCAGTGCTGATTTTCAAGGACACATTGTTAAGCGCGCGTTGACCGCTTCGTGGTGATCTGGAGGAAAATCCATTGACCCGGGGCTGACGCTTTGGCCGCGATGCAGAGGACTGGCTGCTCGATTTGGCGCGGCCTGAAAGCCCAAGGCGATGAACCTTCCCGATTACGGCATTTCGGGTTACACCTCCCAGTTCCGCAGCAATCTGGCTTGCGCTCAAGCCATCTGCCCACAGCTTTGTCAATTGTGCAACGCGTTCATCCGTCCACGACATAAATGCCTCGTCTTTCCAATTCTCAACCGGTCATCCGGCCATATTCAGGGGTAAAACACTTCCGTCCGGCCAATTTGACCAGATGAAATGACAGCCTGCTTTTTTGGTGTCTGGTTTCGCCGCAGAAACCGCTTATTAACTAATTGGAAACTACTTTGGGGCGGACTCGGTGGCAAGAGTCACGGGTGGATAACGAATCAATTTTTCAGATTTTCCCCAACTTGCGGAATCGAATTTCATTAAACTGTGGAAAGCTGAATCAGGATTTCATCGTGGCTGGAAAACTACAGGTTCCCGGCGCATTACACGCAATTGCTTGCATTCCGGTTTATCAGCTTCCAGCAGGAAACTGTTTTCTCGAAAATCTGCCAATGAATTGACACCGGAGCTTAAATTCGTGATATACGAATATAAAGCCGCCGGAGTGCGGTTTTTTGTATTTTGGGCCGATTGCCAATGGCTTGTTGCTGCGGGCAGTTTCGAGAAATTTTACTTCTGGCACGATACAGGATTGAAGTCGGGTAATCAGACCGGAATGGGATATTCGCCGGCGGCCCGATACCACCAACCGTAACTGAAACAGGCTGATCCGATGTCCAGCGATTCACATTTATATGCAACCTATGCCCCTCCCGAACAGGAATTTGCATATGGTGAGGGCGTCCGCCTTTATGATGAAAGTGGAAGCGAATGGCTGGATTGCTCATCCGGTATCGCGGTCAATGCGCTAGGTTACAGCCATCCGCATCTGGTAGAGACACTGCGTGAGCAGGCTGGCAAGCTGTGGCATCTTTCCAATATTTTCAAGGTTCCGGGACAGGAAAAGCTGGCGGCAAGGCTGTGTGAGGCAACTTTTGCCGACAGGGTGTTTTTTACAAATTCCGGCGCAGAGGCAATTGAATGTTCAATCAAGACCGCACGCCGTTATTTTCATTCCAAGGGTTTGCCCGAACGGATAGACATCCTGACATTCGAAGGTGCGTTCCACGGCAGAACCATTGCGGGGATCGCCGCTGGCGGTCAGGAAAAATATCTCGAGGGATTTGGTCCTAAGGCCCCAGGATTTATTCAATTGCCTTTTGACGATCATGAGGTTTTGAAATCTGCTGTCAGTGACACAACAGCAGCAATTCTCATAGAGCCGATCCAGGGAGAAGGCGGTATTCGGCCGGTCCCCCGTCAGACACTGAAGGCCCTGCGGCAGCTTTGTGATGAGGCAGGAATTTTGTTGATCTACGACGAAATCCAGACGGGAATGGGCCGCACAGGAAAACTGTTTGCCCATGAATGGTCGGACACGCCTCCCGATATCATGGCAATCGCCAAGGGACTCGGTGGAGGATTTCCGGTCGGTGCCTGCCTTGCAACTGAAGAGGCTGCTTCGGGTATGACGCTCGCCAGCCACGGCACCACTTTTGGCGGAGGCCCATTGGCCATGGCAGTCGGCAATGCCGTGCTTGATGTCATGCTGGAAGACGGGTTTCTTGAGCACGTCCGTGAAATGGCGAAACTCCTGCGCCAACAGCTTGCCGAATTGGCTGATACCTATCCCGATCTGCTTGAAGATGTTCGCGGCGAGGGATTACTCCAGGGAGTAAAGGCAAAAGCGCCAAACACCGAAATAATTGCCCAGCTTCGCAAGCATGGCGTGCTGACAGTCGCTGCTGGCGACAATGTTATCAGGTTCATGCCACCCTTGATTGTCACAGCTGACGAATTGCGGGAAGTGCGCGACCGGGTGAATTCAGCCCTGGCCGAGATGGCGGGCACAATGGCAGGTGCCAAATGACAAGTAAAAGTACCAATCGGCATTTTCTTGATATCGCTGATATTCCTGCTCCGGTTCTCAATTCAATTCTGGATCATTCCGGTGACATGAAGGCCAAATTGCCGGAACGGAACCTGGCAACCGACCAGCCTTTGGCAGGCAAGGCGCTTGCAATGATCTTTGACAAGCCATCAACCCGGACAAGGGTTTCGTTTGATGTAGGCATGCGCCAACTTGGCGGTGAGACCATTATGTTGACCGGTAATGAAATGCAGCTTGGCCGCGATGAAACGATCGCAGATACGGCACGTGTATTGTCACGCTATGTGGACGCAATCATGATCCGGACCAACGAACATGAAAGGCTGCTGGAGCTGGCGCAGGCAGCGACGGTTCCTGTCATAAATGGTCTGACGGATGATACCCATCCCTGCCAGATCATGGCGGATATTCTCACTTTCACAGAGCGGAAGGGATCGATACGCGGCAAGACCATCGCATGGACAGGAGATGGCAATAATGTGCTACATTCCTGGATTGAGGCGAGCGCCAAGTTTGACTTTCAGCTTAATATAGCCACTCCCAAAGGTTCCGAACCTGATGCTGTCTATCTGGAGCGTGCGCGTAGCCAGGGCGCAGCTATTTCTGTGGGTTCAGATCCGGAAGCTGCAGTCGCCGGTGCTGATTGTGTCATTACCGATACATGGGTTTCGATGAATATGGAGCACAAGGCCCGCGGCCACAACGTGTTTCAGCCGTTTCAGGTGAATGCTGAACTGATGTCAAAGGCAAAACCGGACGCGATTTTCATGCACTGCCTGCCGGCCCATCGCGGCGAAGAAGTGACCGACGAGGTTATTGACGGGCCGCAATCTGTGGTGCTGGACGAGGCGGAGAACCGTCTGCACGCTCAAAAGGGCGTAATTGCCTGGTGTTTCGGCCTTTTTGATTGATATGCCGGCTACATCTACAGATTTCGATTTGAGTACTTATCTATAGGGCAATTTACTGTCTGCCGTGCGAACTGCACCGCGAAAGAAGAATGATCATGAGCAATATTACTGGATTTCAGACGGATCCCTTTGGGGATGCCGTAAAACTTGCCGGTGACGATCGTGTGGTGCCTTTTCAGGTTTCCCCGCTCGACATCCGTGGCCGGGCAATCCAGCTCGGTCCGATGCTGAACTCCATACTGGACCGGCACGCCTATCCCGCTCCGGTAGCATCCCTGCTCGGAGAGTCGATTGTATTGACGGTATTGTTGGGAACATCGCTAAAATTCGAAGGCAAGTTCATTTTCCAGACCCAAAGTGAAGGCCCGGTTTCCCTGCTTGTGGTCGATTACCGAACGCCGGGAGCGGTGCGCGCCCATGCACGTTATGACAAAGACCTTGTGAAGGCAGCGATTGAGGCGGGAGATACATCTCCTCAGGCATTGCTGGGCAATGGCACGCTGGCCATGACGATTGATCAGGGCCATCACACCCAACGATATCAAGGTATTGTCGAACTCAATGGCATATCGCTGGAAGAGGCTGCCATGCAGTATTTCCGGCAATCCGAACAGATTCCGACAATTGTCCGTCTGGCGGCCGCAGAAATTGCCACGCCGGGTGATGAAGGAAAAGGCTTCAATCACCGCATGCGGGCCGGAGGAATGGTTGTGCAGTTTCTGCCGGATGCTCCGGACAGGATTGCCATTTCCGATCTGCCGGGTGGTGATTTACCCGAGGGAACTGAAGTTCCCGAGTTTGAAGAGGAAGATGATGCCTGGGCTGAGTCAAGGGCCCTATTGGGTACAATCTCCGATGACGAACTGACAGATCCGCAAATCGGGTCTGAACGGCTCTTGTTCAGGCTGTTTCACGAACATGGCGTTCATGTCTTCGAAGGTGAGGACATTGCCGACAATTGTTCCTGCAGCCGGGAAAAAATAGCGGAAATCATCCGCTCACTGGATGAAAAGGATCGCGAGCAAGCTTTCGAGGATGGTGTCATCACCACGACTTGTGAGTTCTGTTCGACTGTCTACCAGCTTAAAAGCGATGATATAAAGTGATAATTCAGCCCGTTTTCGGGCTGAATTATTGCTGTTTCTGGTCTTTTTATATGGTCACGCTGATTTGGAACATTGCAGGAAATTAATATTCGAGTGCTATTATTTCGTGTAATTTGACAAACCAGTATACAGGCGTCGGATCAGCGAAATGTTGATAAAGAACACTGACAAGACCGCGACAGATGACGTCGCTCAAAAACTGCCTTCAGGTTCTGAGCGTTCCCTGATGTGGATGATTGTGCGAGGTCTGATCCAGGCATTGCTGATGATTGCAATCCTGTTTGCCGGATTCACGGCGATGAATCGCTTGGCTTCCACCAAGCCGGAAGTGCCACGGCGGCCACCATTTCCGACAGTATACACCGTTGATACCCTGACCGCCGAGAAGGGGGATTTCCGGCCGAGTTTCATAGCCTATGGCCAGATTGTTGCAGGCAGGTCGGTTGAACTGCGAAGCCTGGTCACCGGAGAAGTCGTTGCCATCAATCCATCCCTCAAGCCTGGTGCCTCCATCAAACAGGAAGAACCGCTGGTCGAGATAGACCGGTTCAACTATGAAGGTGCGCTTCGTGAAGCTATTGCGAATCTTGAGGAAACAAGGGCAAAAATCGAGGAATCCCGCGCGCGCATCAAGATCGAGGAAAGCAAACTGCTGCGCGCCCGCGAGCAGCTGACCTTTGCGCAAAGTGACCGGGAACGGATTGCACTCCTGAGAGAGCAGGGAACTGCCACTGAAAAGCAGGTGGAAGACCGTGAGTTTATTGCCAGCCAGAGACAGGCGCTGGTTGAACAGACAGAAATAAGCATTACGGCGGAAGCTGCCCGTCTGGCTCAACAGGAAGCCATATTGCAGCGCCTTGAATGGAAACGGGATCAGGCGCAGCGAAATCTTGATGACACCGTTCTAAGCGCCCCGTTTGACGGCGTAATCCGTATTGCTGAAGTCGAAATCGGCAAGATGGTCAATGCCAATGATGTAGTCGTGGAAATGTTCCAGCAGGGCAATCTGGAAGTCCGCTTTACGCTGACGGACGAAAGATTTGGCCGCATACAAACCGCCAATGACAGCCTGTTGGGAAGGGAAGTGGAAGTCATCTGGGTTGTTGGAGCCAGCGAATACAGGTTCCCCGCAAAAATTGTACGACTTGGTGCGGAAATTACCGCCAATCGCGGTGGTGTCGAGGTCTATGCCCGGATTAATTCCGCCGGAATTCCGGTAACACCAAGGCCCGGAGCATTTGTAGAGATCAATGTTCCCGACCGCCTGTTCGATAACCACTATCGCGTTCCCGAGACTGCAATTTATGAGGGTGATACCATTTACGTCGTTATCGACGGCAAACTGGCCGCAAAACCGGTGAGGATCTCTGCCTATGATGGCGTGGAAGCGTTGGTAACCGGCGATATCTCTAATGGCGATGAAATCCTGATTACACGTATTGCCGAAATTGGTGAAGGCTTGCGGGTTCGTCGTCCAGGTGAGGCGAAGCCAAGTCCCGGAGGCCGCAAACCTCCATCTTCCGGGCAGGAATGACCTGATGGATGCCACTCCTGAAAATTGGCGAAAATCACCAGGTGGTGGCATAGTTTCCCTTTTCACGCGCCATCCAAATGCGGCCAACCTGCTAATGGTCCTGATGCTGGTATTGGGATTTTTCTCGATAGCCAACATCAACACCCAGTTTTTCCCTACCGTCGAAATCGACACGGTTAATGTATCGGTCAAATGGCCAGGCGCCAGCGCAGAGGATGTTGAGGCCAACATCCTGCAAATCATCGAGCCGGAAGTTCGCTTCGTCGATGGCGTAGATGAGATGACTTCAAATGCCCGCGAGGGATCGGGCACCATCTCGCTGGAATTTGCACGCGGAACCGATATGCAGAAAGCGACTTCCGACGTGGATTCGGCGGTCAAGGCAATCTCGACATTACCCGCAGATTCCGAGGCTCCCAAGGTTAGCCGGATCGCGTTCTTTGACAGGGTTGCTCGTATTTCGATCTATGGCGATGTGCCGGAAGCGACGCTACGAATCTACGCAAAGAAAATTCGCGACGACCTGATCGCCCGGGGTATCGACAAGATCGAGTTTACTGGTCTGAGAGCCCCCGAATTGCAAGTGGAAGTTCCGGAACGGGAATTACGAAAGCTTGATCTGTCGGTTGGTGATGTTTCCCGGATGATCGAGACAAACAGCCTCGACCTGCCGTCCGGCCAGACCGAGGGCAAGGTCGAGCAGCAAATTCGTGCCGTTGCCGATTACAAGCGCCCATCTGCTCTTGGGGAAATTGAAATAAGTTCCTTTGCCTCCGGCGAGAAAGTAAAACTCGCTGAGATCGGTGAAATTCAATTCGGTTATGAGGATGGCTTGCCTCGAGGCTTTACAGGAGGTCAGCGGGCAATTCAGCTAACCGTCCAGCGGGCACCAACCGCCGACACGCTCGCTACAGCGGCTATCCTGGACAATTATCTTGCCGAACTCGAAGATGGACTGCCACCGGGGATCAGCGTCGGAAAATATGATGTCGCCGCAGATTCCTTGATGGAAAGGCTGATGATGCTTATCCGCAACGGGCTGAGCGGATTGCTGATCGTGATTTCGCTACTGTTCATATTTCTCAATGCCAGGGTGGCATTCTGGGTCGCGGCCGGAATTCCTGTGGCGCTGCTTGCAACAGTTGGCTTCATGATGTTGCTTGGCCAGACCATTAACATGATCAGCCTGTTCGGCCTGATCATGATGCTTGGCATCATTGTTGACGACGCCATTGTCGTCGGTGAGCATACTGCAACCCGCTATTCAATGGGGGATTCACCGCTTCAGGCAGCAGAAACCGGTGCGCATCGCATGATGCTGCCTGTCATGGCTGCCATGGTGACGACCGCTGCTGCTTTCGCGCCAATATTGCTGATCCGGGACACCATTGGGCAGATCATGGGTGTACTGCCCTTTGTCGTGATCTCCGTGCTTGTCGCGAGCCTGATCGAATGTTTCCTGATCTTACCCGGCCATTTGGCGCACGCGTTGGCGCCAAAGCGCAGGGTGACCTGGTCCTATATGCGCCATCTTGCAGTCTCCTTTCTGGTAGGCACTGCATTGTTGATGCTTTCATCGCGTTCCAGCGCAGAAGGTGGATCACTTGCCTTGCTCAGCCAGCTGGCTGCTGTAAGGGCACAAATGCCCTTGCCCATGTTTATGTTGTTTCTTGCTGCGGCATCTTTCTTTGTTGGTGCGGCAGTCGAAGGGTTGATCAGCCTGATCAAGTCGTTTGCATGGCGAGGAAAGAGCGCGTCGAATGATCCAACAGCATCGCGGGAGAACTGGTTCAGGCGTAATTTTGATGTAATGTTCGGGCGTTTTCGCGATGGTCCATTTGCAAAGCTTGTCGAACTATCCTTCCACTGGCGCTATGTGACGGTTTCAATCGCTGTGTCCCTGCTGATGGTTGTTGCCCTTGGATTATTCGTCCTCGGCGGACGGGTCAGCTTTGTCTTCTTCCCATCGCCGGAGGCCGAGAATATTTCAGCACGTGTTGTTTTCAATGCAGGTATTCCTGAGGAACGGGCAATTGAGATATTGGGAGCGCTTGAAAATACGCTCTACGACACCGAGCAAAAACTCACTGGTGGATCAGAACAGTTGATTGCTGCTTCATTCACGACCTTGGGCGCGGCCGGGAGGACTACCGGTGACAATATCGCGCAAATGCGGGTGCAGCTCACCACTTCGGAAAGACGTACCATTCGAACCGCCGACATAATCTCCGCCTGGCGGCGTAACCTGCCGGATATGGCTGGGATAAAGCGAATTGCCGTCATTGCGGCGCGCGGTGGACCGCCGGGCCGCGATATCGACCTGAAATTAGTTGGTGGAGATGTTGATACGCTCAAAAAAGTGGCGGCAGAAATCACCGAAGTCGTAAGTGCTGTGCCGGGAGCCAGCGGTGTCGCCGACAATTTACCCTATGGCAAGCCGGAGCTTGTCATGAAGCTTACACCTCGCGGCGCAGCACTTGGTTTTACAGTGTCTGATGTGGGTCGTCAGGTTCGCAATGCATTTGAAGGGGCAATACCCCGCCGCTTTGCGCTTGATGATGATGAAGTAACCATTCGTGTATCCAAGACTTCCCGTCAACGAGGTGGGGCAGCTTTGCGCAATTTCGAACTGCGCAGCCCCGCTGGCGACTTCGTTCCGCTCACCGAGATTGTTGATCTCGAGGAAAAACAGGGATTCTCGGCAATCCAGCGCGAAGATGGACAGACGACGGTTTCGATCACCGCTGATCTGGATACTGATATCATGACAACCGAGAACGCCATTGAAATCCTCAGGGATGGCCCAATGCCGGCAATTGCGGCGCGTTATGGCCTATCCTGGGAATTTGGCGGCCGCGCTGAAGAAAGAAAGAAAGCCTTTGAGGATTTGAGCCTCGGCGTCGCAATCGCGTTGACCGTCATCTACATTGTTCTTGCCTGGACATTCTCCAACTACTGGCGGCCGTTTGCGATCATGGCAATAATACCATTTGGTGTCGTTGGTGCGATTCTCGGTCACTGGCTGCTTGGTTACAGCATCTCGATTCTTTCCTTCATCAGCCTGCTGGGTCTGGCAGGTATTCTGGTCAATGATTCCATTGTCCTGGTTTCAAGGCTTGATGAGCGGCTTTCCGAAGGTGAAACACTTGATGAAGCGGCAATTGGTGCCAGCAAGGACAGGCTGCGCGCTGTCCTTTTGACCTCGCTGACAACCATAGGCGGGCTCATCCCGCTAATGTTCGAAAAAAGCATTCAGGCTCAATTCATCGTACCCATGGCCGTCACGATCATATTCGGACTGGGCGTTGCAACGCTGCTTGTCCTGTTCCTCGTGCCGGCCTTTGTTGGTATCGGGGCCGATATCAAGGCTGTAATCGGGGCGATATTCTCCAATGGAAAATCTTCCGGCTATCACGGAAATCCCGCCGAATAATCTGGCGTCATTTCTACAGCGCATATCACTGGCGGGTTCCGCCTCACAGCGCAGTCGCAAACACCTTGGGTATCCCGGTTTCGGGATGGATCAGGGGTTCACCGGAAAATTGCGCAAGATAGGCGCGACGTGCAGTGTCGGTCACATTGCGGGAGGACCGGTGAAGCGTTACCGATGAAAAAAGGACAACTGAACCAGCAGTTACAATAGCGGCTATGCCCGGATCAGGACCATCATAGCCGACCATCTCCTTGGACTTCTCGTCCCAGTGATGGGGAACAATCGTGCTGTTCTGCCTGAGATTACGGGGCAAGACAAAGACAGGTCCGTTATCTTCTGTCGTGTCGTCAATCGCAATCCATACCGACAGATAGGGTCTGTGATCAAAGCCGACATATCCGCCATCCTGATGCCAGCCAAATGCCGAGCCGGTCTTCGGGCCTTTCACTACAAACTGCTCATTGAACAGATGGGGGGAATTGCCGATAAATGGGCTGACCAAATCCTTCATGCCGTCGCCAAGTATGAATTCGGACAATTGCGGAAAATCACGGTGGCGGTGTCTGAGGAAACGCCGGTCTTCACCGCGCCCAATTTTGTGGCTTTTTCCGCCCTGATCATCATCCGGCGGCTCTTCCAACAGTGCGTCGCATACATCCGATAGGGTCTTTACCTCTGATGGGTCCAGAAATTCCGGCAGAATTGCATATCCATGATCAAGGAACTGATCGATCACGCCATTATCGAGTTTTCGCATGACATTCTTCCTGGTAATTGCGTTTCTCAACAATATCCAAGAAAACATGTACCTTCATTGTAAAAATATAATCAGAACATTGCAAAATTCTATATTCAAGCTAGATTCAGCGAATGACTGGCCTGAAACCCTTTTTACCGGCGGGTACTCATGCCAGAATCTGGCGCAGACGGGATCGCCGCCGCTTCGAACCGTCGCCCAGTCGCCATGCGGAGCTGGTGGTATTCGTCGGTATGACCGGTAGTATCGAATATTATATCGAGGGTCGCATAATTCGGATCGAACCGCGTACAGTGCTGTTTGCCTTCCCCGGGAAGGCGCATTTTCTTATGGCTGAATCCCGTGAAGCAGACATGGTTGTCGGGGTCCTTTCGCAGCATCTGGTTGGCAGGCTGCAATCATCTCCCTTGCCTGAAACGCAAACCGAGAGAAATCCTGCTCCGCTACTGGCTAAACTCTCAAAGGTAGATTTTGACAAACTGCGAGCACTGTCTGACGAACTGATCACGACCCAGGACCAGACAGCATTGGAAATGGGTATGGGTTGGTGGTTGCACAATCTTTCACAATCCATAGCCGGGGTTGGAAAAATCGATCACGCGCAATTGCACCCCTCAGTTGGCGGCGCGATTGAGATGATCAATGAAGACCCATCACTTCCCTTGAGCGCGGTGGCCAACGCCGTGGGATTGACGCATACGAGGCTTGGGCAGGTGTTCCGCGAGGAGGTCGGCTTGACCCTCTATGAATTTCGATTGCAGCGGCGTCTGGAAGTTTTTGCTGAAATACGTGACCGTGAACCGGATACAAACCTCTTGCAGGCTGCAATTGCGGCTGGTTTCGGCGACTATTCATCATTTTACCGTGCCTACACAAAATACTACGGGCAAACGCCAGAAACTAATCGCCGTCGCTCCAACAGAAAGATCCGGAACCCTGGCGCTAATTCAAGATCGGTTTGATATCAGGAAGATCGAGCGGGAAAGATGGAATATCTGCTTCAAACTCAAGCCCGTCTTCGTCAATCATCTGGTATTTTCCGCTCATGAAGCCGGAGGGCGTGCTCAATGGGCAGCCACTTGTATATTCATACGTCTCGCCCGCGCCTATGACGGGCTGCTCGCCGATAACCCCTTCGCCGCGCACTTCTTCCACATGACCGATTGCATCAACAATTTGCCAGTAGCGGGAAAGTAACTGGACGCTGACCGGGTTCTTGTTTTCTATGGAAATGCGATATGCCCAGAAATATTGCGAATCCTCAGGCTCAGAACGCTCGTCTATATAGACGGGCATTGCAGTAACCAGGACATTATTTGTAAGTGCTTCAAACATGATAATACGAAAATTGATTTTTGACTTACATGCCAAATAGCATTCCTCGGGCTGCCGTCAATCCGGCAAGGGTCCTGATCACATTAAATTAGAGGAGCCAAAATGCTCGACGGACAGGCAAGAAAGCTGATTGACCCATATCTGAACCGTCTCGGGTTTCGAATTGCCGCAATCGGCATCCACGCAAATGCTGTCACCTGGTTCGGGTTCCTGTTGAGTGTCGCGGCTGCAGGTGCGATTGCAGTCAACTACTATCTTCTTGGAATGTTCCTGCTCCTGGCTGGCAGGCTTTGCGATGGGCTGGATGGGGCAGTGGCGCGCGCCAGCGGCAAAACCGATTTTGGCGGTTATCTTGATATTGTGCTTGATTTCGGCGCCTATGGCATGATTCCGCTTGGGTTTGCCTTTGCCGATCCGGCAGCCAATGCCCTTCCTGCTGCGGTATTACTGGTCACTTTCTACTTCAACGGGGCGAGTTTTCTTGCCTTCGCAGTCATGGCGGAAAAACACAAACTGACGACAACTGCCCGAGGCGAGAAATCGCTCTTTTTTACTACCGGGCTGGCGGAAGCCACCGAAACCATTGCCGTATTCGTGGCGATGTGCCTGTTCCCGGCATGGTTTGGGCCAATTGCCTGGTTCTTTGCCGCGATTGTGCTTTACACCACAATCTCACGAATTGTTCTTGCCCGCCGGATGTTCGCCTAACTTACCTTTGCCGCAGCAAGCGCCTTTTCAATATCGTTGATAAGGTCCTCTGGATCTTCCAGACCGGCAGACAGTCTTAGCATGCCGTCCGAAATGCCCAACTCGTCCCTGTCTTCCTGGGTAAGATTTTTATGGGTCGTCGTCGCCGGATGGGTGATCAGGCTTTTCGCATCTCCAAGATTGTTGGAAATCTGAATCAGTTCCAGCGCGTTCAAAAATGCGAAGGAGGCGGGTTTTCCGCCCTTGACTTCAAACGCAACCAGCGTGGAACCAGCCTGCATTTGTCGTGCGGCCAATTCCGCTTGCGGGTGGTCGGGCCGGCCCGGGTAAAGGACGAGGTTTATCTGATCCTGCCCGCTCAGATAATCGGCGATTCTGCCCGCAGATTCGGTTTGCTGTCCTATGCGAACAGCCAGGGTTTCAAGACTCTTCAGCATAACCCAGGCATTGAACGGGCTCATGCTCGGTCCGGTATGGCGGTAATAATCATAAAATTTTTCGTCGATCCACTCCTGGTCGGACAGGATGACACCGCCCAGACATCTGCCTTGTCCATCTATGTGCTTGGTTGCTGAATAAACAACAATATCTGCCCCCAACTCCATCGGACGCTGCCAAAGAGGAGTGGCGAAGACATTGTCAACAATCAGCTTTGCGCCGACTTCATGGGCAAGATCGGCAATAGCGGCAATGTCACACAGTTCCAGTGTCGGGTTGGTAGGCGTTTCAAGGAAAAATACCTTGGTGTTGGGCCGGACGGCCTTTTTCCATTCCTCAATATCCCGACCGTCAACAAGCGTTGATTCAACCCCGTAGCGGGACATTTGGTTCTCGATCACCCATCGGCAGGAACCAAACAGCGCGCGGGCTGATACGATGTGATCACCAGCCTGGACCTGGCAGGCAATGGATGCATGAACGGCGGCCATGCCGGAAGCAGTTGCGCGGGCAGCTTCAGCACCTTCCAGCTGGCACAGCCGTTGTTCAAGCATTTCAACGGTTGGATTGGCATAACGCGAATAGATGAACCCGTCTTCGTCCCCCTTGAAACGGGCCTCGGCAGATTCAGCGCTGTCATAGACAAAGCCCTGAGTCAGATAGAGTGCTTCGGAAGTTTCCCCAAATTGGGATCGTGTCGTACCGCCATGAACCAGCGCGGTCGCCTGACGCCATTTTTTGCCATTGGAAGAATTCGCCATGATATCTGCCCCTTCAATATTCTTTTCCAGGAGCCGGATAAAA
>JBPCWJ010000205.1:0-3206 GCA_051009635.1 Rhizobiaceae bacterium | reverse complement strand
GCATCTGAAGTAGCTACAGATATTGACGTGTGATTGGACATTGCCTCAAATACTCCTGATCATGCCCCCGTCCACCCTTGTCATCTGGCCGGTGACATAGCCAGCCGGTTCAGACAAAAGAAAAGCGGCGACGGTGCCAAATTCTTCAGGTGTGCCATAGCGTTTGATTGGTAGCGAAGCAGCAATTTCTTTGCGTACCTGCACCAGTGTCTTTCCTTCTCGTTCGGCTCTTGCAGTATCGAGCTGTCCAACACGTGCGGTGTCAATCTTGCCGGGTAATATCATATTGACCGTAATGCCATCGCCAGCGACCTCGGCAGCGAGAGTCTTGTAGAAACCTGCGACCGCACCGCGAATAGTGTTGGAGACAGCCAGGTTCGGAATGGGTTGAATGACGCCAGATGAACCAATTGCGAGAATTCTGCCCCAACCCTTGGATTTCATGGATTCGACAGCGGCTTCGGTAATATTGATGATGGAAAACAATAGCATTTGTGCAGAGCGTTTCCATACTTCCCGATCAATACCAGTCGAAACCGAGGGTGGCGGTCCGCCGGCATTGGCGACCAGCATATCGGGCTGAATCTCGGTTCGTACACGATCTGCAAAGGCAGCAGTTGCATCAGCATCTGCCAAATCCACAGTAATCGGCGTGACGGACACGCTATATTCAGCTCGCAGCCTCTCGGCAATCGAGCCAAGCACATCTTCCCTGCGTGCAACAATGAACAAGTTGCTTCCTTCAGCAGCAAGCTTCTCGGCAATTGCTTCGCCGAGTCCTTGCGAGGCGCCAAGCACCAATGCTGTTTTGCCGTTAATTCTAAGATCCATTTCTTATCCTATTTCACTGATTGTGGAGATTTGCCCCGGCGAAAATTGATCGTTGCCATTGCCATTCCCGCGAGTACCATCATCCCTGCTGTAATTGGCCGAATTGTTCCCGGCATCAGGAATACTGGATAGGCCATGACGATCAGCAAGAGGGGTGGGTAAAAACCTGCCCACCAAGCCTTGCCACGGTGCTTCTGGTAGATCGGAAATATTATTGAGAAACAGGCCAGCAGCAGGAAGAATAGTGACCAGGGCCTGGTGAGAAAGACCATGATATCGTCAGAACGGGCAAAAACCTGAGAAAGCCGAGCTTCTGCTATTCCCCCCAGAACAACGCCCAGTACAAGTGGAACAACCGGAAATCCGAGCGCACGCATCAAAAATCCAAGAATTCCGAAAAAGAACAATGTCCACATGTCCCATGAGATATTGTTGAGAGCGAACATTCCGAGTGCACAATAAAACAGGATAACGCCAGTGAGCATATAGAGTTTGACCTTGGTGATCAGGACAAATCCTCTCAACGTCAATGATTGAAGCGCCAGCATCATGAAATTGGCAACAAAGAATGCCAGGAAAATCGCATAGGCGATGGTCGGCTCATCGCTGATAAATGAGGGGCTAGGAATGACGTCGTGAATGAGCAGCGCCCCCAACATTATTGCCGTCATGATATCGCCTGGTAGACCAAGTGCCATCATTACAATCAACGCGCCGCCCGCCGTAGAATTATTGGCGGCCTCCGGCGCAATGATGCCGTCAATCGCGCCCTTGCCGAACTGGTCATGCTCATTGGAAGCCTTCTTGGCCTGATCATAGGCAAGAACGTTGGAAATGGTACTTCCGGCGGCGGGTAGAACACCTACAAAAACGCCAATTGCAGATGAGCGAAGAACGTTCACCCATCTTCTAAGGACCACTCGGGCGGCTGCAAGATAATTGATATGCACGACATGGGTCTCGCCACCAAGCGGTTGGTGAGCCTTTTCGCTGCTACTGACGTCTCCGAGCAAACGACCGAACGCAAATATCCCGACAAGTACCGGCAAGAAGGCAAAGCCCTGTTCGAGTCTATCAATTCCGAAAGTAAACCGGGGCTGACCGAAAACTACATCTGAGCCGACCGTAGCTATCAAGAGTCCGAAGAGACCAGACATCAGTCCCTTTATCATCTGATCTCCTGCCAGGCTCGCGGTAACAGTCAGTGCAAAGATGATCAGCGAGAAATAGTCAACCGGTTGGAATTCCAATCCAATCAGTGCCAGTTGTGGCGCTACCAGCATCAAAACGATAGCCGCAAATATTCCCCCGAAAAAACTGGACCAAACGCCGATCCCAAGTGCCAGACCTGGTTGACCAGATCGCGCCAGCGGGTAACCATCAAATGTTGTGGCGACCGAAGAAGGTGTACCGGGAATACCAGTCAGTATGCCTGACATCAGTCCGCCGCTCAAACCACCAACATAGACGGCAATCATTGTTGCAAGCCCCTGTACCGGCGACATTGAAAAGGTAAAAGGCAGAACCAGTACGACCGCCATGGCGATGGTAAAGCCCGGTACAGCACCTGCAAGCAAGCCGGCGACGGTGCCAACCATCATCAGCATCATTGTGGACAGCGTGAAAAGCTCCGGAGCTGCCAGCGCCAGGTTTTCAAACATCCTAATAGACCCTCAAAAGCGTGCCCTCAGGCAGAACCACACCCAGGGCGAGCGAGAATATTGCCCACATGCCGATCACAAAGACAGCTGAAATTCCGGCATGCAGTATCAACAAACGCGGTGTCCATCCACCGAGTACGCACAGTGTGAGGAAGACATATAACAATCCTCCCAGCAACATTCCAAGGACAGGCATCAAGTAGAGAAAGCCGAAGAAAAGAGCAAAACATATGAACGGATTTATGTTTTGCTTCAGCCAAGTCTTTAGTGACGCAACTGTAGCAGCCTCTTCGCCGGATGTCTGGGATTGAATCAAAAGCACAAGCGACAGTATTCCGAGTGGCATCAGGATGATACGCGGCCAGGTCCATGACGCAAGCTGACCGAACATTGGCTCAGGTAGCGAATATGTAGCAGCATATATTGCAGCAACAAGTACGAGAAAGAATACTGCAACAAAAAAATCGCGATTGAGCGTCATGGACGTTCTTGACCCTGTTTGGAAAGGGCCCGCGGTGACGACCACCACGGGCCAAGTCAATTACTGGAAGCGTCCGACTTTTAGCTCTTTAGCAGCGTCGAGGAAATCACCTTCCGTGTCTTTCCACCAAGCCTGGTATTCTTCTGGACTAAGATAAACAACCGACGTTCCCTTTGCGGCCTGTTCTGCTACAAAATTCTCGTCTTCGGTCGGACCCTTGAAGACCTCTGCCC
>JBPCWJ010000204.1:0-10623 GCA_051009635.1 Rhizobiaceae bacterium | reverse complement strand
GCGGCTCAAACCGGCCCGCCCTTCCTTCCATACCAATCCGGGTCGCCATTGCGGCGATGAGCGAACGTAGTTCCATGTAGCGATTGGAGATGTGGAAGACCAGAATGCCGTCTGCCTTCAGCTTGCTGCGATAAAGGTGCAATGCTTCCTCGGTCAGCAGATGAACCGGAATAGAATCGGAAGAAAATGCATCGATCAGCAGATAGTCGAAAGCGCCATCGGGCTGTTTCGTTAAAGTGATCCGGGCGTCACCAATTATGATCGGTCCGTCTCCATCGCAATCGGAAAGAAACCGGAACAGTGAGGCATCAGACGCCATATCGACGACGGATTGGTCAATTTCAAAACTGGTCCAGCGCTCTCCGGGCTTGCGGTGGCATTGCAGTGAACCTGCCCCCAGACCAACAATGCCGACATCAATGGGGCTGGCTGTGGCTTTTTCCTGCGCCGCAAAGAGCGCTGACGCGATGCCACCGGAGTGATGATAATAGGCCAGCGGTTCTGGTTTCGAACCGGAATCGTCGATCCGCATCGCACCATGGCTTGTCGTTCCATGCGCCATGACATGATGGCTGCCATCTGCCGTCTCGATTGCCTTCACCACACCAAAGAAGGAACGCTGCGCACTTAAAACGGAACCGCTGGACTGCATCGCAAAGAACAGGCCAGCTATGAGTGTCAAACAGAACAGATGCATCCGCTCGCTACGAATTGCGGCGATGGCGGCAACCAAAGCGAGACCCAAGATCAGAATTGCATAGAATGCCGGTTTTTCCGGCATGAACCACGCCATGATATGCGGATTGTTGATTGTCAGCGCAATCAGCAATCCGGAAAGTGCAACAGTGCGGGTCGTGCTATCCAGATTCCGGTAAAGTGTTGGCCGGCAAAAGAGCACGGCGATTATCAGAAGCGGATATTCCGCAATCCAGTTGAATGCGACAGGTGCAATCAGCGTGGTGAAAGCACCACCGATTACACCACCCAATGACATCCAGAGATAAAATCCGGTCAGATGGTTTGCGTCTGGCCTTTTTGAAACAAGAACGGAATGTGCCAGCAGGGCAGCAAAGAAAAAGAAGATGAGATGCGCAAGCAATGAAACTGCCGTGGGCAGCAGGTTCGACATGACCATGTCGAGAAAAAGCAATGCCGCGAGCATCGGCAGAATTGAAGACAGGAATTCGATTGAGAAGACCGGCTTGCGTGCAAATGCAAAAACAAAGGTCAGCAAAAACAGCGCAAGCGGAACGACCCAAAGGAAAGGTGCTGCCGCAATATCCATCGAAATATGTGCCGTCACCGCCACCAAGAGGCCGGAAGGAATTGCTGCAAGCAGAGCCCATGTCAGTTTTTTTCTCAAGGACGGAGCCTCGGACTGTTCCTTTTCACTTGAAACCAGTTGCGCGACATAACGAAGCCTGCGAAGCACCAGCAGCGCACAGACGCCGACAGAACCTGCAAGAACGGCATAACCGATTGTCCAGGCATCAGATTGCCCCGTCACTGAAAGCAGCGGTTCAAACAGGACGATATAGAGAAACAGCGAAGCAAAACTGCCAATATTGCTCGCGCCATAGAGGAAGTAGGGATCATCTGCATGGGGATGACCGGTCCTGGAAAACCAGGCCTGAAGCAGTGGCCCATTGGCGGAAACGGCAAAGAACGGCAAACCGACCGCAATGGCAAAAAGCGCCAGCAACCAATAGGCCTGTCCGGAGTTTGGCGGTTCAGTCCAGCCTACGGGTATCGAAATGGGCAGGACAATAAAGGCGGTCAGCATGACCGCCATATGCAGGATGGCTGCTGTTCGCAATTCCAGCCGTGTGGTGATCAAATGGGCGTAGCCATAGCCAGCAAGAAGGACTGACTGGAAGAAGACCATGGCAACCGACCAGACCGATGGTGAACCTCCAAGGATCGGCAAAACCATCTTCGCAAAGAATGGCTGAACCGAAAATAACATGAAAGCGCTCAGGAAGATTGTTGCCGTATAGACGGCAAGGATCGACCCCGATCCGCGTAGCTCGCCGGTTTGATCGCGTTCAGTTGCTGTAATTGTGTTCATTTGCCCGCCACTCCATATCGGATTTTTCTAGCAAAAAATCGTTAATGGAGGGTGATGGGCCAGCGGTCGTAAATTGCAGCTTGCGCCAAGTAGACCTAAGTCAGGTTCTTGACTGCCAGTCCAGCCATTCTGACTGTCAAGACCGCCAGCAGCACCATCAACAAATGGATGATAATATCAGTAGTGGTGTAATCCACCTTGGTAAGGTCAAACAGTTTGAAATAGGCGATCGCTGCAAATATCAGCGCCGACGAGATCGTAAAGATGACCGGCCAGGGGCCATTACTGATTACCGCTTCATCTGCGGATCCGGTCCTTGTGCCAATTGAAGATGCGGCAAGACCTGCCAGAAAACCGCCACCCATACCGGCTACAATCGAAAGTACTGTACCAATCCAGCCCAAATAGGGGCCGCTGATAAATGCGCGATCCAGAAAAGTTACGATGACAGCCAGGACAATGACGATCAGTGCATCTTTCTTGTTCGCCATGTAATCCCTCCAAGTGCCATTGATATATGTTACCAGTCTGCATTGCGGAGCTGTTTGGCCGATAGTTCAAGACATCTCGTTCAAAGTCCAGCAGAATTTGTTTCTGCAAGCCGTACCAAGTTACTGAAGGTCAGCCGGAATTGGAGCGATGGTTGAATCTTATTGAGGCAACCGTCAGGATGGAATAAGGCTGCTACTGAATATTGGACATTCCGGCCTTTCAGAATACGATTGCCTGTAATTCACGGAGAATTTTGATCATGCATTTGGGAATATTGACGGGTGGAGGTGATGTGCCCGGGCTCAACCCTGCTATCAAGGCAGTGGTCAATGAGGCCTTCCGTCTGGGTTGGCAGGTTACCGGATTTCGGCGGGGCTGGGCAGGACCGGTCAATACCGATGCCAGTGATCCTGCTTACAGTGAAAAAACCCACATGGCCCTTACACCGGAAACCGTGCGAACGATAGACCGGTCGGGCGGAACCTTTATTCATTCCTCGCGGACAAATCCTTCACGGATGAAACCGGGCGATGTACCGGATTTCGTTTCAGTCGAGACGAAGCCGAATGCTGAAGGAAAGGTTGATATCACCAATCACGTCCTGTCGGTCATGGAAGCCATGAAAATTGATGTGCTGGTGGCGATTGGTGGTGATGATACCTTGTCCTATGCCGCACGGCTTCATCAGGAAGGAATGCCGACGATGTGCATTCCCAAGACAATGGACAATGATGTCTTCGGCACTGATTACTGCATCGGATTTTCGACCTGCGTCACCCGGTCGGTTGAGATGATCAATCGGCTTCGTACGTCTGCCGGCAGCCATGAGAGAATGTTGTTTGTCGAGGTGTTTGGCCGCAATTGTGGCCTGACTGCACTTGCCGGTGGATATCTCGCCGATACCGATCGTACCCTGATTGCCGAAGTGCCCTGCGAACTCGACCGGCTGGCGGAATTGCTGGTCGAGGACAGGAAGCGCAGTTCCTCGAATTATACGGTGACGGTGGTCTCTGAAGGCGCGAGTGTTATTGGCGAGGAAGTCATTGAGAGAGGCGAAGCGGATGCCTATGGACACAAGAAGCTTGGGGGCATTGGCGAGCGGATCGGCGTTGGTATCAACAAGCTGACAGGCGTCAATATCATGATGCAGAATCTCGGCTATTTATTACGTTCAGGCGCGCCTGATGCTGTCGACCTGATTGTACCGAAAAACTACGGTTCGATGTGCGTGCAATTGATCGATGAGGGCAAGACCGGTTTGATGATGGCCGTAAAGGACGGAAGATATGGTACCCAGCCCGCCGATATTTCCACCAAGGGCGAGCATCGTGTTGACGTCAACGGGATGTATGATGTGGAAAACTATCGGCCGAAAATCGGCAAGATAGAAGGCCTTCCGATGTATATCCGATAGGCCGAAGACAATTTTGTCAACTTGCATCAACTGCTGAAATCTCGGTGAGAATGACCTCGCACTTGAACATCGACCCATCTTCGGAAAGCTTCTTGTTGAGTGCTTTCCAGAGTGCATCGACCTGCTTTGCATCAACAGGCTTGTCAGGGTTGACATAGACGACTGCAAATTTGGTTCGTCCGGCCTGTTGCAGCGCAAGCCTCAGAAACTTGAAACCATGTTCTCTTGCCAGTTTTCTGGCAATATTGGAGACCGCGCGATGGTCTTTTGCCGGCGCGCTGATCCCGGCAAGTTCGGCGAGCGCGTTTCGAAAGAGGCCCAACGGTTGCCAGACAATTATGGCCACCATGAACAGCACAACGATTGCGTCACCTATAGGAACGATCGGAGCCAACGGCGTGTCTTTCAGGAATGGAAGTGAGATGAGCACAATGCCGCTGCCGGCGCTGATTGCACCATCTATCAGGGCTGCCTTGGATTCTGCTTTTAAAATCGTGCTATTTTTACCGGTCTTCTCATAGGCACGCTTGTGATAGAATGCCAGACCCAGGCAAATGATCACCATGGATATGGCATAGATTGCGATCGGGCCGAATACCAGTTCGGGAACCGTGCCTCCCGTTGCGAAAATGTAGATCTTGTTTGCGCTGGCCAATGCCGCAAATAGCAATATGCCAACCAGAACCAGGCTTCTGAAAGTTACGTAGATAGATTCCTCATAAGCATATCCCCAAGGCCGTGTGCGGTCTGCAGGTTGCTGAACCCGCTTTGCCACTCTCATCGCAATAATTGCCGAGACAAAATTGACCGCAGAGTAAAGCCCATCCACCAGGATTGCATCCGAATGGGAGAGCAAAGCGGCTGTAACGCCTGCAACTCCCATGAACAAATTTGCCCATTTATTGAGTGAGAGCGCACGTAACTCGATGTCTTTCCCGGACATGGATAAGGCCTCTTGAGTAGGTTATGACCTGGAATTGGGTATTGGGGTATTCCCTTCAAGGCTTGCCACTGTCTGATAACAACAGTCAATAGTGCAAGTTTTTTCAACGAGATGCTGTCCGCTTGAACCATACCCGGAGGTCAATCATGGCCTTTGCAGTTACGACAAGAACCAGCGCGCAAAGTGCCGCTTTCGAGACCGTTCCCATGGTTCCCTCAATCAACATTGCATGGATGACAGTTCCGGTGACGATCACCACTGCCAGCAAGGTATGAAAAACCCGCCAATTGCGAGGCCTCAACCTCCGGCGGAATATGGCCAGAGTGGCAGTTGCAAAAACCGCCCACATGGCAAGAACACCCCAGACCGAAAATGGTGTCGGTGATACGAATAGAAGCGCGTCGATGACATCAGGAGGGCTGGTGATCCAGAGACCCGCAATATGGGCTACAACCGCGAAAACAAGAATCCCTCCGGTCCAGCGGTGCAGACGGCGCGCCTGAATAGGAGTAAGGCCCGGTAAGTATCCGCCGATCATAAGAGGCTGGATCAGCAGCAGGCAAAGGCCGATGATCCCGGCAAAACCGGCAGCGATATATACCGGTTCGCGCCAGGCCAGCAATGGGCTGGCTGAAGCAATGGCAATCGGAATTGCAATGGCGGTAAAAAATGCGCCCCAGATTAGCGTCGCGCGGAACTGAGACATCCTGTCCAAACCCACCTAACTCAGGCTGGTTGAAGAACGAAATGCGCCTCCAGGCTGGTATCCTTGGAACTACGCATCACCGGGCGCAGGAAGACAGTCTCAAATTCATCGCTATCATAGGCGAGATGGCCGTGAGGTTGACCAAAGGCCGGAACGATTTGCGGCATTTCAAGCCGGAATTTCCCGTTTGCATCCGTGAGGGTTGCGCCATGGCTGTGCGGATCGCGCTCATGTCCCTCGGTGGTATGCGCCCAGATTTGTATCCTTTGACCTGCCAGCAAGACGCCATCGCCAGCGCGACGTACCGTGCCCGACATCCAGAAGCCGCCGCCGCCAATCTTTTCAACGATTGGTGCATTGGGGAGGTAATTGTTGGACCCGCTCCGCATGGAACGGGTAGGTGCAAGCCCTGCTGCCCGAGCCGGGATAAGGAGACCCGAAGCACCTACAGCAACGGCAGACCCAGCGGCGGCGATAAAACTACGGCGGCTAAACAGGGCGTTGGTCATTCAGATTTCTCCTATCGAGCATGCAGCAAATCGGTGGAATTGGCGGATCGCCATCAATATACACCAAAATTTAGTGCATTTGCGTTCAATTCCCACCCCAAAACAGGGCTCATAAATTACAATTATGTAATGTCTGAAGATCGAATGCAGACGGGAAATTGGTTTTAGAAACCTGCCTTATAAGCCTTCCACCAGCATCAGGTCGGTTTCTGCTGCCGTCTCACGCACCAGCCTGGCAGCTGTATAGGCTTCCGATTCATAAAAGCCACGAGCTGCTTCCATGTTCTCGAATTCAATTACGATTGTCAGGCCGCGTAAATCGCCTTCCCGGTGATCAGGGGCAGGATTAAGAACCAGCACCTTGCCATTGTGTTCAGCAATTGCCGGACCCGACATCGCCTTGAATTTCTCAAATGCATCCTTGTCGTGAACGCGGATATGAGCGACGAGATAGGCTTTTGGCATGGGGTTCCAACAGTTTCGGCATTACACATTAATAAAATAACTCAAGCAGGAACTGGTAGCCTAAACATCCTTCTTTGGCGGTGTACGCGGTTTGCGTGCCGTGGTGGTTGTTTTCTTACGAGTTCTCGGCTTTGGCTTGATTTCCTCGACAGTTTCAGCCACCGATTCGGACTGATTGGCGCTGCTGGCGGTTTCAACCGTGGCTTCCACCACTACCGGTTCTGAATATTCCTCTTCATGCGGCTTGTCAGGCCAGGGCGAAAAGGGAAATGGTTTTTCTTCCGAGGCAAATGTCAGATAGGCGGTTACCTGCTGTAGATAACGGGCCATGTTCCTGCCAAATCTCGTGAAATGTTCGTTTGGCTTGCGCGTGAACAAGGTGACAAAGAACTGAAATATTACCACTGCGAAGATTACAAATTCTGCAATGTAAAACGCGATGGCCAATACGATCATGGTCCGCAGCCGCATCCAGATACTTGGTCTGGTCAGTTTATGTTTCAGGTTCGGATCCATCTCACTCTCCGCAAACTCTATTAATACCACCATACCTATTTAGTGAGGAATTTGCCGATTACGATAAATTCAGCTTTAACAAATCATGAATTCAGCAAGTCTGTCATCTGACCGAATCCATGACAGCAGCGTTTTCGATACTTGCAATTGGATATTCATGCACGAGATAATTCGATATCAGTAGATACCTGCCTGGGTCAGGAATGGAGGCAAAATGGCAAAGAAGCTGTCGGAAAAGGAAAGAAACGAGAACCTGCATGATCTGGGGGAGACCGGATGGGGCGGCGTTCCTGAGCGGGATGCAATCAGGAAAGTATTTGTATTCGGAAATTTCGTCGAAGCCTGGTGCTGGATGTCCATGATGGCCATCCACTGTGAAAAGGCAAATCATCACCCCGAATGGCTCAATGTCTATCGGACCGTTGACGTCACGCTGACGACGCATGACGCAGGCGGGCTTACCGAACTGGACCTCAAGATTGCCAAAAAGATGGATGAGCTGGCGACAAGGTTTGCCAATGTTTCCTTTCAGGAAAATCTGGCCGAACCGATCGCCTGCCTATGCGGTGTGCCGGACGCGCATTAACTCTAGAGCCCGGCATCCATCAATTTCTTGATCTGCGTTTTTGACGTACCGGCAACGACCCTTCCCAGTTCCTTGTTGCCGCGCAGTACCAGCAAGGTGGAGCGGCGCGGGATCGAACGTGATGTTGTCACCTTGGCGTTGCGATAGGTATCCCAATCAACACGAACAAAGGTCATTGCCTTGTCATAGGCAGGGTTTTGCGACCGCAGCGCATTGATGGCGCGCTCTTGTGTCCGGCAGGTTGAACACCAGCTGGCGGCATAATCAACAAATACTGTCTTGCCTGCAGCAAGCTCTGACTGGATGAAACCCGGGCTGTAATTTTTAAATCCCTGTGCTGCGAAGGCGTTGACAGTCAACAGAATGACCAGACCTGAAAGTGCAAGAATACGAGATATCATTGGTTGGATTCCTTCTGAATTATAGGGTGACGGATAGATCCTGTAGCCAGATCGGCATGATATTGAGGAGCGCTGCCTCGATGTAGTGATGGATGTTGAAGAAGAGCAGCAAGCCGACGCCGAGGAAAACCAGTCCCATGATCAATCGGGAATTGGCTGCAAGGCTTTTCAGCTTTTGCTGGCGATTTCGGATTACCTCTCGGGTACCATATCCAAGCGCCAGAATGACGGTCGATACGCCGAGCGAGAATGCGGCCATGATGATGCCAGCCGAAAACAGGGATTGACCTTGTGAAGCCAAGGAAATGGCACCGCCCAGTGTCGGACCGATACAGGGGGACCAGACAATGCCAAGCAACATGCCGCCAATGAAATAGGAGAAAATCCCCTTTCCCTCGATGCCGCGCATACCCATGTCTGCGCGCTCTGAAATACCGGCAGCTGCAGTGGCGAAAGCCTCGCTGAATCTTGGAACGACCAATATTGTCCCGAAGAATATCATCAGTAAAGCGCTGAATCTGGCGACATCTTCCTGGGCAATTCCGATTGCAGGTCCGGCAGCGGTCAAGGCAAGGCCCAAAACCGTGAACGCAATACACATTCCTGCTGCGAGCGCCACAGGTCCATACCGGTTTTCACCAGTAGCTGAGGCAAGCGCAATCGGAATAACCGGCAAGATGCAGGGATTGATCAGCGTCAGTATTCCGGCCAGATAGGCAAAGAGTATCTGCATGACATTACCAAATGAGAATTGGCGTCAGTTTATAGTGGGCCCGGTGCTCAATTCGAATGAACTGTTGGGGCTGATTGGTAATATCTGCGTTATCAGGCCGTTAGGTTCAGGCCACCTATCCCAGAACGGAAAAACTTGATTCCTGATTGATCGGTCTTTTTCTGGAGTAGAAACCAACATCGACGGTACGCTTGATATAGGGCAACTCAAACTGCAACGGCTGGGAGTCATGGTCGTCGCCAGCCTCGCAATAGGTGATGAGTTCCGCCATCATTTTACCCGCGATCGGCGCGTTCTTGTACTGATTGCCGGAACTTCCGCAGGCCATGTAATAGCCATCGAGTGACGATTTGTCGTAGATCGGGATCCAGTCAGTCGAGGCGTCATAAAGTTCCACGACACCACGAGTCTTGCTGGGGATGCCCAGGCTTGGGACGCGCTGCGCATAGCGCATGGCCTGTGTGGTCCATTGTTCGGTGAAGTCCCGATTGAAATCGGTATCGCTCCCGGCCCATTGATGGGGGTCGCATTCGGGGTCTTCACTTCCAACCAAGATGTGGTTGCCATGTTCGGGACGGCAGTAGCAGGCGATATCGCTGTCACTGACAATTGTTCCGCGCTTTTCAAAGTCAAATCCCTGCGGGGATTGTACATGCACCACTTCCTGCCGGAGGGGCCGTGTTTCAATGGTCATATCATCCAGGACATTTGCCATCTTGTTGATATGTGCGGAACCGGGGCCCGCAACATTGACAACGATCGAGGCATGGATTTCCTCGCCATCGGCGAGGCGCACGCCCTTTACCTTTCCTCCATCCTGAATAATGCCGGTAATCTCCACACCAAGGCGGAATTGGCCGCCATGTATTCGTGCTGCATCTGCAAGATTTTGTGAGGAAAGTGCCGGATCATTGACATAGCCCGCATGTGGCCAGAAAACGCCACCCTTTAACGTTTTACCGTTGGAAACTCCAAAATCCGGATCATCCCTCGATTTTGCTGGCGCATAGCTATCGAGGCTGTAAATTGGCAATTTCCCGGTGATGTCATCCGGTGTCCACTCTTCAAACGGACAATCCAGCGCGCGGCTGTTTTCCATGTGCTTGACCAGTTTCCCATTGGCCTCCGTCTTCATTACGAGACAGCCAACTTCGTGAAAGCGTGCCAGATCCGCTGAAGATGGCAGACCAAGATAATCTGCCCAATCGCGCCAGTAGTGATATCCCTCCCAGGCAAAAGCGGTTCCGTCAAAGGTCGAATAATGCATCCGGATGATGGCGCAGGAACCGGCTGTCGATCCATGTCCGATCTGCTGATTGCGATCAAGCGAGAGTGTCTTCACGCCCTTCTTTGCAAGCTCAAACGCGACCGCAGTGCCGATCACACCCGTTCCGATTATGATTGCATCTGGTGAGTTGCTCATATCTGAATTTCCTGATCAATGGAGCGCACATATTCGGTAAGCGCATCGAGCTCATCCTGGCTTGGCCGCTTGCCAGTAAAACCAAGCACATAATCTTCTGTCAGTGCGTTTCGCTGCTCATAGCTTTCCTTGAGGTCGGCCGCGTAATATCCGATCTGCATGTAATAAAGTGTGCGTGCCCTGGTCAGGGATTCCCGCGGTGGATAGCCGTGGCGCCTGAACACCATTTCGATAGCAACAAGGCGCTTTTTTTCACCCTGCTCAAATGCCTGTCTGACATCCTTGTTGCGTCGCGCCCAGTCCCGCACCGCAAAGTCCAGATGGCTGTTGAACAGTACCGGATTAATGAAGCAGCGAAATATGTTGC
>JBPCWJ010000203.1:0-9775 GCA_051009635.1 Rhizobiaceae bacterium | reverse complement strand
ACCTTGTGGTGCCACCGTGAACGAGCGCGGTCGCCTGACGCCATTTTTCAGAATGTCTGGAGTTCGTCATTATATCTGCCCCTTTCAACTTGCTTTTCCAGGGACCGGATAAAAAAATATCCGGCCGCAAATTCGCTGACCGGATCACTCGCGGCCCTTTTAGCGACTTTTTTAACGTGGCTGCAAGCCGGCCGGCCCAAATCACCACGGAATTTATATGTGATTTACTCCTGCTCATCGGTTGCGTCAACCGGCTTATTGTCTATTCCTGTTTGCTGGTAATGATGAACAGGCGGAACCATGACGCGCAAGACCGGTATATTTCCTGATCACCTGATCAAGGAACTGTTTGAAACTGGTGCCCTGAAAAGTGAAAGGGAACCCGATTCCGACCAGATACAGCCGGCCAGCCTTGATTTGCGTCTGGGCCGGATGGCCTACCGGATCCGTGCCTCCTTCCTGCCGGGTACCGGGCAAACTGTGGAATCAAAACTGAACCGCTTCAAGCTGCATGAGATTGATCTGCAAAATGGAGCTGTTCTGGAAACCGGCTGTGTCTATCTCGTGCCGTTACTGGAATCGCTGGCTTTGCCTGATCATGTCGAAGCATCTGCCAACCCGAAGAGTTCCACGGGCAGGCTGGATATATTCACCCGCGTGATCGCCGATAATTCGCAAGGCTTTGACCGGATCGCCAAAGGTTATCACGGGCCGCTATATCTGGAAATCAGCCCGAGCACTTTCCCGGTTATTGTGCGGACGGGCTCAAGGCTTTCCCAGATCCGTTTCAGAACCGGAAACTCGCTGCTCTCCGATGACGCGCTGGCACAATTGCATCAAGAACAGACTCTGGTTGCTTCAGCCGAGCCAAACATCGAGGCAAACGGTATCGGTGTCTCGATTGATCTGACCGGCGAGGGTGAAAGGGGCTTGATCGGTTATCGCGGCAAGCGCCATACCGGCGTTATTGATGTGGACGTCAAATCAGCCAATGCCATTCTCGATTTCTGGGAGCCAATCCATGATCCGGGCACCCATGATCTGGTGCTTGACCCGGATGAATTCTACATACTTGTCTCGCGCGAGGCGGTGCATGTGCCCCCATCCTATGCCGCCGAAATGGTGCCGTTTGACCCGCTGGTGGGCGAGTTCCGGGTTCATTATGCCGGTTTTTTTGATCCGGGCTTCGGGCATTCAAAAGCTGGTGGCGCCGGATCAAGGGCGGTTCTGGAAGTGCGCAGCCACGAGGTCCCGTTCATTGTCGAACATGGCCAGCTTGTTGGACGGCTGGTATTCGAACACATGCTGGAAAATCCGTCCCAGCTCTATGGCCAGGATCTGGGTTCAAACTATCAGGCACAGGGCCTGAAACTCTCCAAGCACTTTATATCCGCCTGAGGTTTTGCGAAAACCATTCGGGTATCATTCAGCGGTGCACGGCCAACCGGCAGGCGCTGATAAGCCCTCAGGCAATTTGGTGGAATCATCACCGCATGACAGATCAACCTGCCATTGTTCCAGCCCCACGGCCTTGGACAGATCAACGCCCTCAAATCGTGTCAGGTACAAAAATGTGCCGGTAAAGTCGATCGGGGTCTCGAAAATTGCCGTACGGAAATCTGCCCGCGCGAGGTTTGAATATCGAAAATCCGTGCCGTTGATATCAGCATCAGAAAAATTGACCCGCCCTAATTCGCTTTTCTCGAAATTGGCATTGGTCAATACAGCACCGGTAAAATCTGCCCGCTGCATTTCTGATTTCAGGAAATTGGCATTGGCAAGATCAGCATTCACAAAGGATGTGCGGTAGCCAAGCGCTTTTTCGAAATTGGAATCGGCTGCTTTCGATTCGTCCAGCATGGCGCGCGCAAGCGCCGATTTTGACAGGTTCGAATTCATCAGCTTTGTGTGGCGCAAATCAGTGGAACTGAAATCGGCCCCGCTAAGCTTGGCATCGGAAAGGTTGGAGCCGTCAAGCATCAGATTGCGTTTACGGCAATCGCTCCAATCCACACCCGGTTCTGCGCTGTCACCGCAGTCTGCGGCTCCTGCCTGGGGAATGGGCAATGCCAGCCCGGCTATCAGGGCCAGGGTTCCTAGTTTCAACGCTGGGCTTGTAAGTTTAAGCAGTTCCAAATTCTCGTCCCTTTTCTGTCCAGGCCGAAGGCCGGTTTCCTCAAGACAACCACTATCACTTCATATTGGCATTTGCATGGTCATTTGCCAGCCCATGAGTAGTTTTTTCCCAGTCAAATGGTCGTGTGAACATATGCCAGACGGCGCGCCAACCGGCAAAGGAGATCAAAAGCCAGTAAATAGGCAGGAATAGCAGCAATTTCGGGCTGGATCGGGCGGATTTATGCCGCTTAATGACACCATAGGCCAAAAATCCGTGGGTTGTGTAGCCGCCAGCAAGGTTGAACATGGAAAGCCCCAGTAAGCCCAGTTGATAGGCGTCTGGTCGCTGCAAATCGGAGACTGTCGCCAGGTAGTAACCGGCTTGGGCAAGAAAGATTGGGTGGATGAGCGTTGAGATGACAATGGAAGTCAACAACAAATGGAAGTACATATTTGCCCGCCAACCAAGGTTGCGCCCGGTTCGGACGGGATTTCTGGTGTGAACCAGCAATGTCTGGATCCAGCCTTTGAGCCACCTTGTCCTTTGTTTTGTCCAGATTCCGAGCAAAGGGGGCGCCTCTTCCCAGGTCGGCCGCGTAATGGTTCCGCATTTGTAACCCATACGCGAAAGCCGTATTCCCAGGTCAGCATCCTCGGTCACATTATAGGGGTCCCAGCCTCCTGCAGATTTAAGCGCCGATGTCCTGAAATGGTTTGATGTGCCGCCTAGCGGTAACGGTGCCCCCAATCGCGAAAATATGGGCAGCATGCCAAGAAACAGGGTTTCATATTCCAATCCAAACATGGCTGTCAGCCAGTTTTGCCGGGCGTTGTGAATGAGCAGAGGCGCTTGCAAACAGGCAACATTGCGTCCAGATCGGGAGAATTTGTGCCACGCCTCCTGCAATTGCCCGGGATCTGGTTGGTCTTCGGCATCGTAAATTACAGTAAATTCGCCAGCGCATAAGGGTAGGACGAAGTTCAGCGCTTTCGGCTTGGTTCTGGGTAGCGAATAGGGGCAGGCAACAAACTGGAATCCTTGGGGAAGACTATTCTGCTGGATCGCGGCAATGGTTTCATGGTCGTCTTCCTCACAAATCAGGAACACTTCGCGTTTTTCGTTCGGCCAATCAATCCGCTCCAGCGAGGCAATAAGCTCGTCTACTCCGGCTGCTTCCTGATACAGAGCTACCATGATCGAATAAAGTGAATAATCCTCGGGATCGGTCGCCTTGCTACAGTTGACTGAAACATCTTCAACCGGAATCTCGTCGAGATGGCAAATAAGGATAATCCGCAGGCAAATGATCGCGAAATAGAACACCGAAAAGAAGACAGTCATCGCGAACAAAGTAACTTGCGAAAATAGGTAAAGGCAGGTGCCCATCAGAAATAACAGGGCAACTAATGCCGCAGATTGCAGAGGGGTGATCCGCTGCATTGCTGAATAGTCACAATAATTTCTGGCAAGATATTCTCGTGCCTGAAGGGCCATTCTACTTTTCGTTGCATCAAACCAAAGTCGCCTCAACCGTGTACCGGTAGCAAGCAAGACGTTTCGCGAGCTGAAGGGATTGGCACCCATCGCCTTAAGGAGGCGAGCAGCGGCTCCACCTTCAGGATTTATGACCAAACGCAGCCGTCCATGATCGAGAAAATGCAAGGCTTTGGGAAAGAAAAACAGAGCGGTCTTGTGGGATGGTTTCTCGTCTTCTGGAGGAATTCTTACATTCTCGGTATTAGGTGTTGCGGTAAGTAATTCGGCTCCCAAAGCATCGGACAAATAGGCCAAATATTCTTGCCGGGAAATAATTCCCCTGGCGATCAAAATCTCGCTTGCTGGTATGCCCTTCCTTCGACTTAATCTTGCAATCCCGACAAGTATCTCCCTGGAAATATTCATCGATTGAAGGAATGCAATATCTGCTGGTAACGCATCTTTGTGGTTTTCATCATTATCGATGATCAGGTAGGGAGGATCGCCTGAAAGATCAAAATTACGACGTGAGTAATCTGATTTCGACGCTCTTCCGTCTTGTTCTGGCCATTCCCCCATGCAAATGTACCTGCTACAAAATGAAACTATATAAACGCAGGTCTTGGGGTCCTGTATGTAGAATACATGTATAAAGGTTATTATGAGATTCACAACCAATATTTCACGAATATTAGTATCATATATTTCACGAATATTAATATTGCTGATTTTTATGCTCAGTATTCTTGGTCATTTACCTTCTTCCGGAGGCTGGCTGGTTCCGCCTGCTCATGCCCAGAGTCAGGTCATCCCCAATTTCTGGCATCCTTCCGAGCGCATCACCAAGCCTGACCTTTCCAAGCTGCAGCGGCTCCGCTTTCTGACAACGACGGATTTCCCGCCGTTTAATTTCATCGATCGAAACAAACGGCTGACGGGCTTCCATATTGATCTGGCACGGGCCATCTGCAATGAGCTCGACATCATGCCAAAATGCCAGATACAGGCGCTGCCCTGGGATGAACTTTCCGAAGCGATTGAAAAGGGTGAGGGCGAGGCCATTATTGCCGGTTTGCAGGCAACCTCGAAGAACCGCGAGGATTACGAATTTTCGAGACCCTATATGCATATTCCGGCCCGTTTCGTGGCGCGTACGGCTGATGGTCTTGGCGAACCCATGACGCTTGCCGCCATTCGCAACCGTACCGGTCTTGTCCGTGGTTCGGTTCATGCCAAATGGTTCCGCACGTCCTATCCCAACGCCCAGACCATTACCTATGATACGCGGGCCCAGGCGCTGGACGCCTTGCAGCGCGAGCGCGTCGATCTGGTATTTTCCGATGCGCTTTCCTTGTCCTATTGGCTGGTATCGGAAGCCTCAAAGGATTGCTGCGCCTTTGCCGGCGGTCCCTATCTGGGTGAAAATCTTACCGGCCCGGGCTTGATGATCGCCTTTGCTGGTGGGCAAACCGAGCTGGCGATAGCGGCTGACTATGCGCTCAAGCAGATCAACGAAAAAGGCATTTTCGAAGAATTATACCTGCGATATTTTCCGCTGGGCCTCTACTGACCGGACGCGTCGGAGCTTTATTTACGGAACGGAACCATCAAGGTCCAGCCAAGCCCGACCGGTCGCTCGTCCTGCCATGGCTCCAGCCCGATCGTCATATTGTCATGACCCGCCTCTGGCTGGTCCTTATAGGTCCTGAATATTCTGTCCCAAATGGAAAGATTGAAACCATAATTGGTGTCATGCTCGTCACGCCTGATGGAATGATGAACCCGGTGCATGTCTGGCGTCACGATGAATAGCCGCAACCACCTGTCCACACCAAGCGGCAATTTGAAATTGGAATGATTGAACATGGCCACCCCGTTCAGGATAATCTCGAACAGGAGTACGGCTAATGCAGGTGCACCCAAGGCGACCACCACCGCATATTTCCACACCATGGACAGGATGATTTCCAGCGGGTGAAAGCGGATAGCAGTCGTTACATCAAACTCGACATCGGAATGGTGCATCCGGTGTATGCGCCACAGGATTGGTATCTTGTGCGAGGCCCAATGTTCCAGCCAGACGGCAAAATCCAGGATGACGACGCTCAACACGACCGCGATCCAGAATGGCACTCCAAAATTATTGAACAACCCGTAGCCGCTTTCTGCCGCCCATATCGCGCCGCCGACAGCGGCGGTCTTGAAGAGCAGGCGAACCAGCACTGAATCAATGATCACAATCGCCCAGTTTGTCAGCCAGCGGCGTGTTTTGAACGGCTGATCCAGCCGGCGGGGCGCAAAGAATTCCAGCGCGGCCATTGTACAAAACAGCCCTGCAAAGACTGCAAGCCTGATTTGTGCCTCATCCATAAAATATTGCCATTGTCGTAACCATTATGGCGCCATCTAGCGCATAGCCTGCGCCAAAACCAATGCAAGGCGCCTCACTTCTGTGTGACAAGGTGGCAGGTGGTTATCGCAAATGGATACCGGGAAGGTCCTAAAGGACCTGGTGCCGCGCCCTTGCCCCGCGTTCAATCGCAGCACAGACAAGCCGTTCCAGATTGAAATGATCACGGAATATCTGCAGCAGGCGCAATTCTTCCTGTTCCAGATGAAGATCGGCAGCGGCAACTTCCACAGCCAGCGCATAGGCGGTTTCATATAGCGAACTCGGCAATACCTTTGAGGCATTGTCGAGGATTTGCTGCAATCCGTCATCAGCCTGAAGAATGTCGGTACATTGTGATGCCGCCAGGACCAGCATATCCGAATCATAGTCCGAAAATACCGGCAAGGTCTGGATGATTGTGCCGATCTTGGACAGCTCGCTATCGGTCATCGTCCGGTCTGCGGCCGACATGGTCACCATGATGTGAATAAGCGCATCATGCGGAGTGGTTTCTGACATTATCGAACTTTCTGAAATTACCAGGAATGAATAGAACTGCAGAATCGCATTAGCGCTAAATTAGGCAGTATCGGGGCACACTGCAAGTCGCTTGGAAATTCGAAGCAATTGCTCTAAACCGCCCTCGGGACGAAGCGCCCGCCTGAAATACCAAACCAATAGGAAATCTCCATGACCGGCACCCAATCAATGCAAAACCAGCCTCATAGTGAAGGCGGGCTGGGCCTTGACGCGGATATTATGGAATTCGCCCGCAATTCCAAGGCCTGGGACTTCGAGGAAGCCCGCAAGCTGGTCAAGCGTTACGAGAAATCTGGTTACCCCGAGACCGTGCTGTTCGAGACCGGCTACGGACCTTCGGGCCTGCCGCACATTGGTACCTTTGGTGAAGTGGCCCGCACTTCCATGGTGCGTTTCGCTTTCCGTGTACTGACCAATGATGAAGTGCCGACCCGGTTGCTTTGTTTTTCTGATGATATGGACGGCCTGCGCAAGGTTCCGGGAAATGTTCCCAATCAGGAGCTTATGGCAAGCTATCTGGAGATGCCGCTAACCCGCGTGCCCGATCCGTTTTCCAATGAATATGAGAGTTTTGCCCATCACAATAATGCAAGGCTCTGCGTCTTTCTCGATCGGTTCGGTTTTGACTACGAATTCGCAAGTTCCACCGAATATTACCTGTCCGGCACCTTCGACGAGATGCTGTTGAAAATGCTTGAGGCCTACGATGAGGTCATGGCTGTCATCCTGCCGACATTGGGTGAGGAGCGCCGCGCCACCTATTCACCCTTCCTGCCGGTCTGCAAGCGCACCGGCAAGGTGCTTCAGGTTCCCATGATTGCGCGTGATGCCAAGGCGGGCACCGTCACCTATGAGGACCCTGAAACCGGGGAACAGGTTGAAACAGGCGTGACCGGCGGGCAGGTCAAGTGCCAATGGAAGGCCGATTGGGCGCTGAGATGGGCTGCACTTGGTGTGGATTATGAGATGGCAGGCAAGGATCTGATCGATTCAGTGACACTTTCCTCGAAGATCTGCCGGATTCTTGGCAGGCGCCCGCCTGAGGGCTTCAACTACGAATTGTTTCTGGATGAAGCCGGTCAGAAAATCTCAAAATCCAAGGGTAATGGCCTGACGATTGATGAATGGCTCACCTATGCGCCGACCGAGAGCCTTTCGCTGTTCATGTATCAGAAGCCGAAAACCGCCAAGCGGCTCTATTTTGATGTGATCCCGCGTCAGGTCGATGAGTATTACCAGCATCTGGCGGCCTATGAGAAACAGGAAACCGGCAAGCAGGTGCAAAATCCGGTTTGGCATATTCATTCCGGTCACCCTCCGAATGTGGATATGCCGGTCTCGTTTTCCATGCTGCTTAATCTGGTCAGCGCATCAAACTCGCACGACAAGTCGATCCTGTGGGGTTTCATCTCCAATTATGGCTCTGATATTTCGCCGGAAACCCATCCCGAACTGGATGCGCTGGTGGGTCACGCGATCCGGTATTTCGAGGATTTCGTACAGCCGAACAAGAAATTCCACCTGCCCGAAGGTGCTGAGCGTGAAGCACTGGAAGATCTCGACAAGCGGCTGGCAGCCCTCGACCCTGCTTCCCCGGCTGAGGAAATCCAGAACGAGATTTTTGCAGTGGGCAAGGAGCACGGCTTCGAAAACCTGCGCGACTGGTTCAAGCTGCTTTACCAATCCCTGCTGGGTCAGGACCAGGGCCCGCGTTTTGGATCCTTCGTCGCACTTTACGGTATAGAACCAACCCGCAAGCTGATCGCTCAATCACTGGCTGGTAAGTTGGCTGGGTGAGGTGGAGTTTTATTTCGTTTGTGAAATTCCCAAGTTCTGACATTGGGATCAGTGGGAGGTAATTTTCGTTGACCTGTAGATTATTCAGTTAGTATATTTGGCTGATAATTCGTAGCATTATCTTGTAGATTCGGGAAATTTACCTCCCACCGATTGCAGTAAAATTTTACATGGATTTCGTAGTAATGGATCATAGATATTGTTATTTAGGCAATAAAGTTGCTAAAAATTGCAAATAATTTCCAATTTTTACTGGATTCCGGGAGACAACATTGCCGTCGGCCCGAGACATTGAATCCTCCCCGGAGAGGCAAAATTGTCTTCAGGGCGGGCGCCACTAACGTCTTACAATATAATACATGATCTATAAGTAGAAACGAAGATAAATACGTTAAGTTTTATAATCCAATACACCATTGGCCCCAGGCTCCTGTGTCTCCCCATCCTGATTGCAAATCTTAAATTGATTGCCATATTCAATCGGCAATAAAGACAAAGAAAGTATATGTTATGGCAAAAATTAAGAAAGATACGATCCAGGATCAACTTCGTATCAACGAGAAAAAATGGTCCAAGTAATTAATGGCTGCAGGTTTTACGGTCATTCCCAATATTATTCTTGAGAGACAAAAGGCGCTTGGTCTGGACCCTTTAGATGTAAATATTTTGGTCTATCTAAGTACCTACTGGTGGACCGCAGATGGGCTTCCCCGCCCTTCCAAGAAAACTATTGCTGAAGCCGTCGGTCGCGACCCAAGAACTGTACAGCGTCGAATTGCTGCTATGGAAGCTGGCGGACTTATTAAACGAATTGAGAGGCGTGAATCACCAACAGGCTCAAAACCCAATGAATATTCTTTTGATGGCTTGATCCAGGCCGCCAAACCTTATGCCAGAGAGAAAATAGAAGAAAGGGCTGCTACTGCTTCTGCTAAAGCTGCAAGGGCTGCAAGGAAGGGTAAACCTAAGTTGAAGCTGGTGAAAGACGAGTAGCCGACGATGCCGACATTCAAAAATAAATCAATCGGAGGGCAGACGTATGATTTGAAGCATCTAGAGCCATTTGTCTTTCCATTAGATGTGGATACCAATCAATATCTTGTGCGTGTGCAATTCAGCTGTCATGTTTTTACAGAAAAATATGTCGATGCAAAACACACGCCCGATCTAAAATATATTCACAGAGGTGAATTAAGAGCGTTTGATGTTCGTCGGCACGAATTTTCTATAGACTTGCCAAACTTTATTCAATCCCAAGGCAATCGTTCCGTCTATCACGACAAAAGAGGAAGTTTTTTATCCTTAGAGGGGCTGGCATTGGACCTGCAGATGCGCCCTATGCTGTTTTTGTTGGCGTGGAGCGCTACAGAAATGATGGTGCAGATGTATTGGTTCGGGTCCGATCAGCATATGAAAAGCCAAATATGACCAAGTGGGCGCAGCCGGTTAGG
>JBPCWJ010000202.1:0-3828 GCA_051009635.1 Rhizobiaceae bacterium | reverse complement strand
CAATAGAAGAGCTGGTCATCGGAGATTTTCGAGGTCGTCGCCTCGTGCTCGAACTGTGCAGTCGAGTTCTTCGCCTCGATATAGGGAACTGTGTGCGCGCCGCAATTATTACCGATCAGCAGCGAGTCACACTGGGTGAAGTTACGCGCATTGGCCGCCTTGCGGTGGGCAGACACCTGTCCGCGATAGGTATTGTTGGATTTTCCTGCAGAAATCCCCTTCGAGATGATGCGACTCGATGTGTTCTTGCCGAGATGCAGCATTTTCGTGCCTGAATCGACCTGCTGCGCACCATTGGAAACCGCAATGGAATAAAATTCTCCAATGGAATTATCACCACGCAGAATGCAAGATGGATATTTCCATGTGATTGCGGAACCTGTCTCAACCTGTGTCCATGAGATTTTGGAGTTGTCGCCACGGCAATCGCCACGCTTGGTGACGAAGTTATAGATACCGCCCTTGCCGTCAGCGTCACCCGGATACCAGTTCTGCACCGTGGAATATTTAATTTCCGCATCTTCCATTGCGATCAGTTCAACAACCGCTGCATGGAGCTGATTTTCATCACGCTGTGGTGCGGTGCAGCCTTCCAGATAGGAAACGTACGAGCCTTTTTCCGCGATGATCAGCGTGCGCTCAAACTGGCCGGTATTCTGCTCATTGATCCGGAAATAGGTCGACAATTCCATCGGGCACCGCACGCCTTCCGGTACATACACAAAGGATCCGTCCGTGAAGACAGCGCTGTTGAGTGTTGCGTAGAAATTGTCGGATGTCGGCACAACCGAAGCCAGATATTTCTGCACCAGTTCGGGATGATCACGAATGGCTTCCGAAATCGGACAGAATATTACGCCAGACTTGGCCAGCTCTTCCTTGAATGTTGTAACCACGGAAACCGAATCGAAGACAGCGTCAACCGCCACCCTGCCGGATGCATAGACGTTGTCTGGCCCTTCAGCATCAATCTGGGAAGGCTCATCGGCACGGCGCACGCCTGCCAGAATTTCCTGTTCCTTCAGCGGGATGCCGAGTTTCTCATAGGTTCTGAGTAATTCGGGATCGACTTCGTCGAGGGACTTTGGCCCGTCAGCAAAGTTCTTTGGAGCGGCATAGTAATAGATGCTCTGGAAATCGATCTTTGGATATTCAACCCGCGCCCATTCCGGCTCTTCCATGGTTTGCCAGCGGCGAAATGCTTCCAGGCGCCAGTTGACCATCCATTCGGGCTCATCCTTCTTTGCAGAGATGAACCTGATGGTTTCCTCGCTCAGGCCGATTGGAGCCTTGTCGGATTCTATATCTGATGAAAAGCCGTATTTATATTTATCGACGTCAATCGAACGTACAGCATCTATGGTTTCCTGCACTGCAGGCATTGTGCTTCTCCATCCTTGGCGGGTTCAAGGCCCGCTAGTTGGCTTACACTCAGACAGCCATTCGTATTTCGTCACGAATGCAGTTTCTGACTATGTTTCTCCACGCATCCAGAAAGCGCGCGGAATCTTCCAATTCGTTATCCGGTCCCAGGCTAATACGCAATGCACTGCCTGCAAGATCATCAGACGCACCCATTGCCGAAAGGACATGGGACTTCCTCACTTTGCCTGAAGAACAGGCTGAACCGGAGGACACTGCAATACCGGCCAGATCAAGCGAGATCAATGCCGTTTCAGCTTTTATTCCGGGTACAGCGAAACAGCATGTATTGGGAAGGCGTTCTGCGTTTCGGCCCAGTATTACTGGCGCATCAACTACTTCACCCATTTCCATGGATATAGTGACCAGACCTTCCTCAATGGAGTCCCTGATCACGGAAATTTTCTCAATCTGTCCTGCGCCAGGCAAACTTTCGGCTGCGGCACCAAATCCGGCTATTGCGGCAACATTCTCGGTACCTGCGCGATTGAAGCCTTCCTGGCCGCCGCCTTTCAGCAAGGGCGCAGGCACAACGGCTTCCGAACCAAGTACAAGCGCTCCGGCACCCTGAGGTCCACCAATCTTGTGTGAAGACAGCAAAATGAAATCTGCATCCAGCTCATCCAATGAGAAGTCAACTTTACCAAGCCCCTGCACCGCATCCACCAGCAGGTAGCCGCCGTGACGGCGCACGAGTTCGCTCACATCGCCAACAGGCTGGATTACGCCTGTCTCATTATTGGCGAGCATGACTGCAACCATGGGCGCGCCGGTATCGGTATCGTGATTTCCCAGCGCATCTTCCAGAGCATCGAGATTAACAACACCGCTTTCCACAACCGGCACGACTTCAATATTATCAGAGGAAAATCGTCCACCTGCCAAGATGCAAGGATGTTCTGTGGCTGAAACAAAAAGTTTTGAAATCTGTGTTTCCTTGCCTGACACCTTTATAACCGGGCTTAGGGCATGGTTGGCTGCTTCAGTAGCACTAGAAGTGAAAATGATTTGATTTGGCTGGCAGGCAAGATGTTCGCCAATTATTTGGCGAGAATTTTCGACAAATTGACGCATGGAACGCCCTTCACCATGAACAGATGAGGGATTTCCAAACGTTTCAAAAACCTTCGAGACAACACCGAGCACTACCGGGCGCGTGGGAGCACCGGCATTATAGTCCAGATATAGTCGATCCTGCGGTTTCATCTTATCAGTACGGTTTATTCTGTGTCTCAAGTGCCATTTTCGACATTGTTTTCGGGAACTTGCGCAATTTCCTTGATATTTGCGAGTGCAATTGTTTAAGAAAGCCCCTTGCCGTGGCAACCAGTCACCTCAACCGGATCACAAAATCCAGTTTTGAATAATTCTAAACTGGATTAGTAGGGATCGCAGCCCGCCGGGTCAAGGTCAACTGTGTCATGGCTATAAAATTTGCAGCATCCAACAAGGAATTGATATGCCAGAGGTGATTTTTACCGGTCCAGCCGGAAGGCTCGAGGGCCGTTACCAGCCTTCCAAGGACAGGAACGCGCCGATTGCGATGGTCCTTCATCCTCATCCGCATCCCAAGTTCGGCGGAACGATGAACAACAAGATTGTCTACGACCTGTTCTACATGTTTGTTGAACGCGGGTTTACGACCCTACGATTTAACTTCCGTGGCGTTGGCCGCAGCCAAGGCGAGTTTGACCACGGCATGGGCGAATTGTCGGATGCTGCGGCGGCGCTCGATTGGGTGCAGAATTTACACCCAGATTCACGTGGATGCTGGATCGCCGGATTTTCCTTCGGTTCCTGGATTGGAATGCAGTTGTTGATGCGCAGGCCCGAAATTGAGGGATTCATGTCGATTGCTCCTCAGCCAAACATCTATGATTTTGCTTTCCTGGCGCCCTGCCCTTCCTAGGGACTGATCATAAACGGCAGCGAAGATCGTGTTGCCCCGCCCGAAGATGTCGTTGGCCTTGTCGAAAAACTACAGGCGCAGAAGGGCATCATGATCACTCATAATGTGATGGAAGGCGCTAATCATTTCTTCTCCGACCATGAAGAAGAATTGATCGAGGAATGCGGAATCTATCTCGACAAGCGTACGGGGCTCATTGAAGGTGGTCAGGAAGAAACCATGCTTCTGCGGTAAGGCTGGGTAAAAAGCGCTGTACCAAGGACCTGACCCTAGTTGTGCCCTTGAACAGCAACCGGTTTGTAGGGTTTCTCAAGATAGCTGATCTGGCTAGCCGTCAGATTGATATCGACTGCCGTAACTGCTTCTTCCAACTGCCAGGGCTTGGTAACACCGACGATTGGAGCGGTAATGTAGGGTTTGGACAAGACCCACGCATAGGCGATTTGCGCTGGTTTGTTCCCTGTATCTGAAGCTACCTTCTCAACACGGCGCAGGAT
>JBPCWJ010000201.1:0-3388 GCA_051009635.1 Rhizobiaceae bacterium | reverse complement strand
AGCAGGACAAGTTTTCAGGCTATGATCGTGTGGAGGGTGGAACACGAGCCAATGTCGGATTTAGATATTCTGCCTCTTACGATAACGGCGCGGTATTTGACCTTATGGCCGGTCAATCATTCCAGATTGCAGGGCAAAATTCCTTCGCACAGCGAGATCTGGTCAATGCGGGGTTGGAGTCCGGACTTGAAACCAAGCATTCCGATTACGTGGTATCGAGTGGTCTGGACACTGGTCAAGGTCTGGCTGTCGCGGTTGGTGGAAGATTTGACGAGTCAGATCTCGCCTTCAAGCGGGGAGAAGTTTCAGCGCGCTATGCCGGAAGCAGGGTCGCACTGAACGGAAATTATGTCTATATCGCGAACCAGCCAGCCTATGCGGCTTATAATGTTTCGGGAATTACTGCCGACCGGCATGAAGCAAATGCATCTGCAAGCATTAAACTGACGGATTACTGGCGCGCATTCGGTGCTGCATCATTTGATATCGAGCAGGGGAACCTGTATTCACGCAAGATAGGCGTTGCCTATGACGACAGTTGTTTTTCCTTCTCGGTAGCATATCAGGAAGTGGAAAACCGCTACACAGGCGCGTCGACGGAAAATTCGCTCTTCTTCCGTGTCGGACTTAGAACCATCGGCGATTACAATTACAAATACTCACTCAGTGATGATGACCCACAGCAACAAAACTAGGCACTCGACAGTCTATCTGGATCAATGCCGGACTCTATCGACCACAGTTTTGCCGCAACCTCCGGCGAGAAAGCCGATAGGATTGGCCGATTGCAAAAATTGCTGCCAAAATTCATCGACGATTGTGCAGAACAATAGAATGAACCGTAATTTCAAAAAACTTTATCAATGTATGCTCGCGTTAATGCCCGCTACATTTTTGGCAATTGCCGGGTGCAATACATCGACAGGTGCGCTTGATACTGCCGGGTGGGAAAAAGATGATGGCATGAATAAAGAGGTGCCTCTCGATGGCGCCGCAACCGAAGATACAAAGGAAGAAAATTCAACCGGGCAATCCGGCGAGGCGGATGCAAAGAAGGAGGCTGAAGCCAAATCAGAGGAAGAAGCTGCACCCGAAACAAAATCTGCGAAGGTGGTTCGCCAGGCTTCCACGGTGACCCAAAAGGGCACCTATATCAGAGCGCTTGTTAACGGACAGCCAATCACAAATTATGATATTCAGCGACGGGTAAAATTCAACCAACTGCGCCGATCGAAAGCTACCAAGGACGCGGCAATGGAAGATTTGGTTGAGCAGTCGATCAAGGTTCAGGAAGCCAGGCGGATCGGAGCGCTGGCATCGGACGCAGAGGTAAACGGCGCATTTGCCAACTTCGCCAAGAATAACAAGGCTACACCGGCAAGGGTTTCGGCCGATCTGAACAGGATGGGCGTCGGTGCTCAGCATTTCAAGGATTTCATTCGTTCGCAGATGAGCTGGAGCCGCGTAGTAGGCGCCAAGTTACGATCTGATTCCCAACAGGGCGGTGCCAATAAGGCGATATTTGAGCTGCGACGGGCAGGCGAAGAAAAACCCCAGACCACCGAATATACTCTCCAGCAGATCATTTTTGTCATTCCGAGTGAAAAGCGTTCCAAACTGACAAAGGCACGCAAGTCCGAGGCACTTAATTTCAAACAGCGCTTTACCGGTTGTGCCGACAGTATCGAGCTGGCAAAAACCCTGAGAGACGTTGCCGTCAAGAATCTGGGCCGCATGATGGAACCTGAACTTCCGCCTGAGTGGAAGGAGGCTATTATCGAAACGGAGGCCGGCCAGACCACCAACCCCAGAGAAACCGACAATGGCGTTGAAGTATTGGCGGTTTGTAATGCAAAGTTGACCTCCGACGACCGTGCTGCGGAAATTATTGATCGCGCGGAGACTTTTGAAACGCTGGGAAAACAGGGCCCGGCTGCAGGAGATGACTATCTACAGGAGTTGAAGCAGCAGGCCACGATTGTATATCGCTAGTAATGTCAAGGCAGAGACCCCCAATTGCAGTCACCATTGGAGAACCAGCGGGAATCGGACCTGACATCATACTGTCCACGTGGGTCGCCCGCAAAAAGCTGAAAGTTCCCGATTTCCTTGTCATAGGCGATGTGGGCATACTGGCACGCCGGGCCATGCTCCTGAATCTACCTGTTGCAGCGGCAGCATTCGAGGCAGATGATGTCCGTTCGCCCATGTCCTCTGCGCTTCCTGTAATTTCCACAAGCGGTACAATGGAGGGAGAACCGGGGAACCCTTCCAAAAATGATGCGCCCCTTGTTATTGAGGCGATCAAGACTGGAGTTGATCTTGTCATGTCCGGCCAGGCGTCGGCCTTGGTAACTGCTCCCATCTCCAAACAGACATTATATGAGGCCGGGTTTGAACATCCCGGACATACTGAATTCCTTGCAGAATTAGCATCAGGCCACGCCGGTAAAAATTTCACCCCCATCATGATGATTGCCAGCGAGGAGGTCAGAACCATACCGGTTACTATCCACATTCCCGTCAGCCAGATCGGGGAAATGCTGACCACCGAGGCAATTGTAACAGCGGGGATAATCGCTGCCAGAGACTTCGAAAGATGGTTTGGTATTGAAAAGCCAAGAATATACGTGTCGGGATTAAACCCACATGCCGGTGAAGGCGGGGCACTAGGCAAGGAAGATGATACAGTCATAAGACCTGCAATAGAGGAGCTGGTTTCGATGGGTATCGAGGCGACCGGGCCATGGCCTGCCGATACCATGTTTCACCCTGGTGCGAGACAGCGCTACGATGTTGCTATCTGCATGTATCATGATCAAGCATTGATACCGGCAAAGACCCTCGCCTTTGAAAAAGGTGTGAATGTTACGCTCGGGCTTCCCTTTATCCGCACCTCACCTGACCACGGAACTGCATTTGACATAGCAGGTACCGGAAAGGCGGACCCGACCAGTTTTATCCACGCACTTCGTATGGCGCGTGAAATGACTGATAGAAGCCAGTGATGGAGGTGCTGGGCGAAGGCCAGGATGACGGACTTGGTCCGCTCAGGCTTGTAATCGAGAAATACGGTTTGAATGCCCGAAAATCGCTCGGCCAGAATTTTCTTCTCGATTTGAACCTGACCAGAAAAATCGCCCGTCAGGCTGGTGCACTTGATAAATGTGATGTTCTGGAGATCGGCCCGGGGCCGGGCGGGTTGACTCGTGCCCTATTGGCTGAGGGTGCGCGGAAAGTCGTCGTATTGGAGCGTGACGAGCGTTGCCTCGGAGCATTGGAGGAAATTTCGCGGCACTATCCGGGCAGGTTGAAGATTATCTCAGGTGACGCGCTTGAAATTGACCATGCCGGTCTTGTCACGGCTGGTGCGAAGATTGTCTCAAAC
>JBPCWJ010000200.1:0-7944 GCA_051009635.1 Rhizobiaceae bacterium | reverse complement strand
AATACCGCAACACGGTTTTCTATCCGGGTGGAGTCGTCTTGTGCGACTGACAATACGTTTCCCAAAAGCAGGAATATCGATGTCAAGGCTATCGTAAGGCGTAGTTTCATGAATGGGACATTCCAGCAATTACAATTTTTGGGCGTGTAACATGCGATTTAGGCGAGTCCGTGCCGATAAACAAGATATTTGGCTATAAGTCTGTCTGGATAATCTTGCAGGTGTCATTTTCCAGCACAGCGCAACTTAGTTTGCCGCTATGGAAAGCCATGGTGTCGAGATTGATCCTGTTTGGAAGGATTTCCACCTGCCGGTGTGGCGTGTGTCCGTGAATTATCACTTTACCAAATGAACCTTGATAGGACAGAAAATCATCGCGAATCCACATCAAGTCTTCCGGATCCTGATTTTTCAAATCCACTCCCGGCCTGACTCCGGCATGGCAAAAGAAATAATCTTCCTCGGAATAGTAATGTGGCAAGCCTGCCAGAAATTGCTTGTGTTGATCGGGCATGTTCTTCGCCATAGATTTAGACATATTTTCCACATCGCCATCCAATCTGGGAACTGTAACGCCATAGGAAGCAAGCGTCTTCCATCCGCCATATCGAAGGAACAAGCCCGAGAACTCATCAGGAGCGTCAACGAATCCCAAGAGCCGGTCATCGTGATTACCGCGAAGGCAGACAAGTTCGAATTCACCGGTGACTGAAATCAGGAAGTCGATCACGCCGCGTGAGTCAGGTCCGCGATCTACATAATCGCCCAGCAATACGATTCTGGATTTGGCTATCGGCCTGGCCTCGATGTCGTCGCCAATTTCCTTGAAGAGCCTTTCAAGGCAATCCAGCCGGCCATGTATATCACCAACAGCATAAATTCTTGAGCCAGCCGGTAGAGAAGCCGTCCCCAAAAACATCACGTGATCCGGACGCTACGGACGCCAAGCCTCATAATCACCGGTAACCACTGGCCGATTTTCGGGAGTTTCCATGGATCCCTTGGGAAAATAGGCGTTTACCGTACCCGTCTCATTTGGCCGGTGGGGTTTTTCCCAGTCGCGGGCCACATAATTTTCTTCCGATGGCGGAGTATTGGTGCGGTGATGCATCCAGCCATGCCAGCCGGGTGGAATGCCGGTGGCCTCGGCAAGCCCATTATACTGGACCCAGCGGCGGTCGCCATATTGGTAATAGACATTGCCCATTTCATCTTCACCAACGCGCTGCCCATGACGCCAGGTGTAAAACCGTGTTCCCCAGGTCGAACCGTTCCACCAGGTAAAAAATTGCAAAAGGTTTTTCATTGGCATCATCCAATTCAGCAGACGGGTATACGGGCATCTGTATCGGCACTGATATAGGCTATTGCCGTTTTGCTTGTCCAGAAAAACCCTGAACATTGGGAATGTTTTACCCGATGTTCCCGCAATATGATGGAGAAAATTGATCTTCACACCAAAATAAGTGATTTGCCGAAGAATCAGAGGATCAATAGGATCGTTCGAGTTTGCATCCATCTGGACCATCCTCATGCAGCCAGATTATCTCGACAGTAATTATTCCTGGTTCCGGCTTGTCGTATCTGTACTGGCAGGCACGGTAATGAGTGTCGGCATGTGGGCTGCCGTGCTTGTCCTTCCCACTGTCCAGGAAGAATTTGGCGTATCACGGGCTGACGCATCAATAGCCTTCACAGCCGCGATGATCGGTTTTGGCGTCGGCAATATGTGGCTGGGCCGCATTGTAGACCGGTTCGGAATTGTACCGGTTCTGCTGGGAGCTGGTTTCACTCTTGCTGCTGCCTTTGGTTTGAGTGCTCTGGTTAATTCCATGTGGATGTTCGCCTTCCTCCAGTTCTTCATTGGAATTTCGGCGGCGGCAGGCTTCGGCCCCCTGATTGCGGATTTATCTCATTGGTTCCTGCGCCGCCGGGGTATTGCGGTGGCAAGTGCGGCATGTGGAAACTATCTTGCCGGAGCGATCTGGCCACTGGTTTTGAAGGGAATAATTGAGGCTCAAGGCTGGAGAGCAGCGTTTATTGTCATCGCCTCGGCCAGCATTGTCTTGGTCATTCCCCTTGCCTTGATGCTCCGAAGAAGGCTCCCACAAGATGCTACTTCCGGAGCTTCCACCGGCAATGGCAATTTCAATACGATGGAAATCGGCCTTTCGCCGGCCATGTTGCAAATCCTGTTATGCATCGCCGCCATTGCCTGTTGTGTAGCAATGGCGATGCCGCAAGTGCATATCGTCGCCTATTGCTCGGATCTAGGTTACGGAGTGACCGCTGGTGCTGAAATGCTGTCGGTAATGCTTATGGGCGGCATTGTCAGCCGTCTGGCATCTGGCTTCATCGCAGATTACATTGGTGGCGTACGCACATTATTGATCGGATCGGTTCTGCAATGCCTGGCGCTATTTTTGTATATGCCGTTTGACGGGCTGATGTCGCTTTATATCGTCTCTCTCATATTCGGTCTGGCGCAGGGTGGTATCGTGCCCTCCTATGCCATTATTGTCCGGGAATATCTGCCAGCGAGTGAAGCGGGCCGCCGGGTTGGCATCGTAGTAATGGCTTCAGTTATTGGCATGGCGTTGGGCGGCTGGCTGTCCGGATTGATCTACGATTTGACAGGGTCCTATCAGGCAGCATTCCTCAACGGTATTGCCTGGAACCTTTTGAACATTGGCATAATGGTCATGCTGCTAATGCGAGGCAGGTCCCGTCAGGCCGTATTGGCAGCATGACCATAAAACAGATCTGACAATTGTGGCCTTACAGTCCGAGAGACTTGTAGGTTTGCGCTACGCGATCAATGGCAATGATCAAACCGGCTGTGCGAAGGTCGAAATCCGATTCCTTTTCCCGCTTTTCGTGCCAGAGTTCTCTCATATTGGCATAGGCACCGCGCATGGTGTCATCCAGGCCTGAACGTACCAGCGCCAATTCATCGGCCCCACCCAGAAACTTGGTCTTGAAATTGTCGGTCAGTTTGATCCCGGCATTGTTTTCAAGCTCATTGATCAAAATATTCGCGCGCGCTTCTTCTTCACGACGCTGCATTCTGCCGAAACGAATATGGGAAAGATTCTTGACCCACTCGAAATAGGAGACTGTAACACCGCCTGCATTCGCATAGAGGTCAGGAATGATCACCGTGCCTCTGGAACGCAATACCTCATCGGCACCAGCAGTTACTGGACCGTTTGCAGCCTCGATGATGAGTGGTGCCTTGACCCGTGCTGCATTGGTCATGTTAATTACGCCCTCCATTGCGGCGGGAATAAGGATGTCGCATTCGCTCTCGATCAACCCGGCAGTATCCTTGACGAATTTTCCATGTGGATAGTCCTCGAAGGAACCATGCCGCATCATCCACGCCTTGGCCTCTTCAATATTGATGCCGTTCTCATCAATCAGTGCGCCATTGTATTCGATTATGACGGTGACCTTTGATCCATCTTCCTCAGACAGGAACTTCGCTGCGTGATATCCAACATTGCCCAAGCCTTGAACCAAAACGCGCTTGCCTTCCAAACTACCGGACAATCCAGCGAGTTTCACATCGGCCTTATGGCGGAAAAACTCGCGTAGCGCATATTGAACGCCACGCCCTGTCGCCTCTGTCCGGCCCCGTATACCGCCTACATTCAGCGGTTTTCCGGTAACACAGGCACGGGCGTTGATGTCTGTCGTCGCCATGCGATGATATTGGTCTGCTATCCACGCCATCTCGCGCTCACCGGTACCCATATCAGGCGCGGGTACGTTCTGTGACGGATCAATGAGATCGCGCTTGATAAGCTCATAGGCAAAACGCCGCGTAATCCGCTCCAATTCATCTGGTTCCCACTCGCGTGGATCGATACAGAGTCCACCCTTTGAACCGCCAAAGGGCACTTCAACCAGCGCGCATTTGTAGGTCATCAGGGCAGCCAGCGCCTCGACTTCATCCTGATTTACGCTGTTGGCATAGCGTATGCCGCCCTTTACGGGCTCTGCATGCTCTGAATGGACTGAACGATAGCCGGTGAAGGTGTGGATATCGCCACGCAATTTGACGCCAAATCTGACGGTGTACGTGGAATTGACGACCCTGATCTTCTCAATCAATCCGGGCGACAGGCTCATATGCGCTACTGCCCTGTTGAACAGCCGATCGACACTATCCCTGAAACTGGGTTCGGTCATCATCTCGTTCATGGCCATCTCCTCCGTTCACCTGGCAGGCTCTCCCGGTTGGAAGCTTGGCACATAAATTTCCTTACGAGAAGGAAACATGCACATTATGCGCTCAAATTTACGCAAACGAACGTTATCAGACCTAAAGTCAACGAGAATTGAGTGTAGATCAGCCGAAATTCGATCAAAATTCCAGTTTTTGGCAATTTTTCATCAGCACGCAGAAAAGGCCTACCAAATCACCTTTTCCATGATCACAGCAGGGATGCCTGAGCCCTTAACCCCGCAATCGGGTGTTTCATCAATCCTGGAATAGCCGTTAGCTGAGTAGAATTCCACGGCGCGGTCATTGGCCTTTTCAACTTCCAGCCGGAAGCGCCTGATATTCGGGAACGCGCTTTCTATTTCAACCAGAAGCATTTTGCCCACGCCCCTGCCCTGCATTGACGGCCTCACATAAAGCTGGTGCAGCATGGTTTCAGTCTGGTCGGTTTGACTGGCAAATGCCATTCCGGAAATCTCGGCCCCGTCATCAGCCAATATAAATTCAGACATGGGCTTGGTCAGCCGTTGTTTCAGTGCATTGACCGAGTGCCAGGCCTTGGTCAATTCCTCGACTTTTTCCCGTCCGTATATCTTGTCATAGGTGTCATGCCAGGTGTCCGATAACATGGCGCTGACAATTTCCAGATCATCGCGCGTAGCCGTCCGAAGCCACATGATTCTATCCCTCAACTCCCAGTTTTTGCCTGACCAGTTTATTGACCGCCTGAGGATTGGCCTTTCCGCCGGTAGCCTTCATCACCTGACCGACAAACCAGCCAGCGAGATTGGGCTTTTCCTTGACCTGCTCAACCTTGTCGGGATTTGCCGCGATGACCGCATCCACCGCCTCCTCAATCGCGCCGGTATCTGTGACCTGCTTCATACCACGCTCTTCGACGATTTTGGCCGGATCGCCGCCCTCTGCCCAGACAATTTCAAACAATTCCTTGGCAATCGAGCCGGATATGTCTCCTGACTTGATCAAATCGATAACCCCGCCGAGTTGATCGGGAGAAATTGGAGTCTCTTCAATGGTTTGACCGGTTTCGTTCAACTTGCCCAAGAGGTTATTTATGATCCAGTTTGCTGTTGTCTTTCCGTCACGGCCCTTTGCCACACTTTCAAAATAGTCGGCAATTGCCTTTTCGGATACCAATATGGAGGCATCATAGGCCGACAGGCCCAAATCCTCAATAAACCGGCCTCTCTTCTCATCTGGCAATTCGGGAAGATCGCTTGCCAAATTGTCTACATAAGCCTGGTCAAATTCCAGCGGCAGTAAATCAGGATCAGGGAAATACCGGTAATCATGCGCATCTTCCTTGGAGCGCATTGAGCGTGTTTCGCCTTTTGCCGGATCAAAAAGGCGAGTTTCCTGATCGATGGAGCCACCATCCTCCAAAACTGCTATCTGGCGTCTGGCCTCAAATTCAATGGCCTGTCCCAAGAAACGGATTGAGTTGACGTTTTTTATTTCGCACCGAGTACCGAAATCGCCTCCAGGCTTGCGCACCGATACGTTGACGTCTGCGCGCATGGAGCCTTGTTCCATATTTCCATCACATGTACCCAAATACCGCAATATCGTCCGCAGTTTGGTGACATAGGCCTTTGCCTCATCAGATGAACGCATATCCGGCTTGGACACGATCTCCATCAGGGCAACGCCGGTCCGGTTAAGGTCCACAAAGCTCATGGATGGATGCTGATCATGGATCGATTTGCCGGCATCCTGTTCCAGATGCAAGCGTTCAATGCCGACATCGATATCCTTGAACTTGCCCTTTGAATCAGGGCCTACGGATACCTGTACCGTGCCTTCGCCGACAATCGGGTCCTTATATTGCGAGATCTGATAACCCTGCGGGAGATCAGGATAGAAATAATTCTTGCGATCGAAAACCGAGCGGTGATTGATCTGCGCTTTCAGACCCAATCCGGTACGAACTGCCTGACTGACGCATTCCTCGTTGATTACCGGCAACATGCCGGGCATGGCCGCATCCACCAAGGCGACATTGGAGTTCGGTTCTGCGCCAAATTCGGTCGATCCGCCGGAGAAAAGCTTTGACTTGGAAGTTACCTGAGCATGCACTTCCAGGCCGATTATGACTTCCCAATCTCCTGAGGCACCGGGAATAAAGTCTTTCGGATTAGGTGTGCGCGTATCAACTAATGTCATCAATCTGGCTCATATTCTCTTATTTCGGTATGCCGCTATCTGCGAAAACGGTCAAGTTTTGGCGCCCATCATGGGCAAGTCTCTTATTCAATCTGAATTCAAATCAGCCTCGAGTGCCTGTTTTTCTTCAGCAAAACTGCCGGAAAAAACGTTCACACCAGCGCGGCGATACCAGTAACCAGCATTACCGAGATCGCCTTCTATACGATGGCAAAGCGCGTGGAGGCGATCATAGGCAGGCGTACCCTCATGCGCCTGGGCAACCATATGCGCATCCTCCCAGGCTTTCCCCGTGGTGAAGTTTTCCGCTTCCATGGCATTTAATGCCGACAAGATGTCTTGCATAGTCTCGCAACCCTATAAAACCGCTACCACCATTTATCCGGCCTGTATTGTCCAGCAGCCTGCTCAATTACATTGCCCGCTTGGTAGAGAGTTTCCTCTTCAAAGGGTTTTCCGATTAACTGCAATCCCAGCGGAAGACCATTCGTATCAAGTCCGGCAGGTACTGATATTCCTGGCAATCCAGCCATGTTCACGGTGACTGTGAAAACATCGTTCAGATACATCTTGACCGGATCGTCAGCCATTTCCTGATCGCCGATTTCAAATGCTGCTGACGGCGTTGCCGGAGTAAGAATGGTATCGATGCCATCTGCAAAGACTTGCTCGAAATCACGCTTGATCAGTGTGCGGACTTTCTGTGCACGCAGATAGTAGGCATCGTAATATCCAGCCGACAGCACATAGGTACCGATCATGACGCGCCTGCGCACCTCTGCGCCGAACCCGGCCGCACGGGTGTTTTCATACATGGATACAATATCGGTGTTTTGCTCCCGCAGGCCGTATCTCACACCATCATAACGCGCTAGGTTGGATGAGGCTTCTGCCGGCGCAACAATATAATAGGCTGGTAGCGCGTATTTCGTGTGGGGAAGCGATATGTCCACAATCTCGGCACCGGTTTCCCGATACCAGTCAATTCCCTTTTGCCAGAGTTCCTCAATCTCGTCCGGCATTCCATCCATACGGTATTCCTTTGGAATTCCGATTTTCATGCCTTTGACGGATTTTCCGATTGCAGATTCGTAATCCGGAACCGGGACATCAACCGAAGTTGTGTCCTTGGCATCAACAGAGGCCATGGATTTCAACATGATCGCCGAATCACGGAGATCACGCGTAATGGGTCCGGCCTGATCCAGCGAGGAGGCAAATGCCACAATTCCCCAACGGGAACATCTTCCATAGGTCGGCTTGATGCCCACCGTTCCGGTAAATGCCGCAGGCTGGCGAATGGAGCCACCTGTGTCGGTTGCTGTTGCTGCAGCACAAAGGTTGGAAGCAACAGAAGTCGCTGAACCGCCAGAGGACCCGCCTGGCACTAGAGGTGCATTTGAATTCTTGGATTTCCAGGGATTCACAACCGGGCCGTAATAGGAAGTTTCATTGGACGACCCCATCGCGAATTCGTCCATGTTTAGCTTGCCCAGCATGACGGCGCCATCTGCCCAGAGATTGGCTGTAAC
>JBPCWJ010000199.1:0-3349 GCA_051009635.1 Rhizobiaceae bacterium | reverse complement strand
CCTTCGTGAAGCAAGAGCGTAAACCTTGTCGGCCGGAAATCCGCGTTCAGCCAGAATATCCAGCATTTCGGTTCCTACATTGCCGGTTGCACCGACGATTGCTATTGCGTATCCCATTTCTTTTCCTGGTCCTGGTTCGATGCTGAATTCTTCAGCAGGTTCTCCCTTTCGAAAACCGTTCATTGGCACATAACCGAACGGCTGCCTCCCCGGCAGCTTCCAGGGAGAACATCGGAAACATGCCGGAGGATCAGATCCCGGTTGTTTTCGTTGTTGTATTTTTGGCGGTCATTGGTGCATTCAATGCGTTCACATGGCGCAATTCTACCCCCGGCGAAGCGCATTCTGCCTTCGCGGGATAACTATACCGAATCTGGTATGTTCTAACCATTGACTCGCTCCAGTAACGATTGGCGCGTATATGGGCGCTTTGCGGACGAGAGTCAATCGGCTTCAGATACGAAGAAGCACATGACCGGATTGTGGCCCAACGTTGGTTTTCCTATTTTTTCAGATACAATCTCGTAAGCGATACTGCAATATCTTCAAATGCTTCCGCGAGCTTGTCACCATTGCTGGCATCATAGAAATATGCCGGAGATGATGCGCATTTCTTCAAGAGTTTTTTGGTATTCGACGATATGTCGGTACCAAAAGACAGGGTATAGAGCGTGATCCCTTGTTTCTTGATCGATTTACACATCTTCGCAGTCCAGGCATCTGCTTGCGCATAGTCGCTTCCATCGTGCAGATGCGAATCCGGGTTCTTGGAAATGGTATTCTCACCGTCAGACATCAATATGAGCGCCTTTTGGATATTTTTCTTCATCGCCACAGATTTACTCGCAGCCTGGGCAAATGGTTCACGGCTTGAGAGTACACGCAATCCCCAGATCAATCCCGTCGGGATATAGGTATTGCCAGTAGCCTCCATGGCATTGATGGTACCCAGAATTTTCTGCTTATCATCCGTCAGCTCGACAAGTTGGGTTGGGCATTGCTCATATCCGGCCTCACTTCCATAGAAGGCCGGTATCCGGTCACCATAACCATTATCCATGAGATTTTTGGGATGGTGGCGTGAGCCTACACAGCCATGCCAGATTCCTCCGGTTTCAGGGCAAAATGATCCCTTTTGTGATGCGTTCCCGCCACCATTACTACCACCGCTACCGTTATTATTGCCGCCACTTGTAGTACTGCAACTTGCACTGGAGCTGCTACTACCCGAGCTTGAAGCGGAACAGCTCGATGAACTATTTGACCCGTTATTCAGCGCATCAATGTCATCGAAGAATCCGTCAATGTCGAAACCGGAGGGAAAGCCGCTCCCGGAACCCAACGTATGTCCACCTATGGTGCAGGATAATCCGCTGCCATTTAACGAAGAACCATCAATCGATACATTCGGCGTGGTATTGGTACATGTCGATGACGGTGGCGTGGGCTGGTCAGGTATGCATTCACCTTCTGCAGCGTCATGAGTTAGTTGCAGCCAGGGTTGGCCGGCCTTGTCAGTTCCAACATTGACATATTCGGCAAACGGGACAATTCCGATTTTTGCAGAATCCCCATTTCCCGCCAAATCCAGAATATTGTTCACAAAATTGGTCGAGGCGTTTTTCAGGGCATCAATCTTGCCATCAACCGACATTGAACCTGTATTATCCAGGACAAGCACTGCTTCCAGGCTCCCCATGGCAAGACCCGTGCTTGCGATTGCACCATATGGCAGAGTCTTTATGCCGATAATCGGACCAAAGTTTGCAGGCATTTTTGCTCTTGCTGCAACTTCAAGCGCATTGTTTTTGCGATCGATCTTGATCTTGGTGCGCCTGATCTGCTTGAAATCATCCGCATCAAGATTGGCCTTCAGGAATTTGCGGACAGCGCTTTTGACCTGCTTGTCTTTCATCGTCGCCATCTCCTTGCCTGCGGCAAGTGTTGCAGCATCAACGGCATTTTGGAGGCGAAACTGCTGACGTGATACACTTGAATAGTCAACGGCAATACCGGCTGACATAACTACCGGAATTATGGCTATTGCGAGCGTCATGGCAAAATTGCCACGCCTGTTGCGCAGAAATTCATGCACTATCATTTTGTAATTCCCAAGCTACTTATACTAGGTCAGCTTAGGGCAATGGGGTTGAGTAAACGTTAACTTGTTTGTGCAATTTTAGTTTTCCGGAATGGGTCGAATAAATCCGGTCAACGCGTATAACGGCTATCTACAATCAAATTCTTGTTGGGTCCGCTGATTTCATGACTGATTTTCAGGCGATCTTGGGCGAGCCGATACGATCCCGCATAGATATCATTACCGCAATAGTGGATTGCTTCGCCCTCCAGAGAGAGGCCAGCAGATGTATCGCTTAAAACCAATTCGACGTGATGATATGAATCACCGCCACGCTCTACCGGATATTTCACATCCAGATGGCCCTCCTTCGACCAGATCCATTGCCACTGACGCATGGCGTTCATAGTATTGTATTGCTGGAGAAACAATTGCCCCTTTTCTTCAAGGCAATGTGAAAATTCCGATTTCCTGGAAAACAGGGCTGATCCTTCAAATCGGGTACCATTGCTGATTTGGCGGTTCAATTGCCACTCACCTGACAATCCCGCAAAAAAATTATGGAAGTAATCATTCAAGTCAGCGACCATTTCCCGATAGTTCAAAAGCAGGTTGGTTCGGCTTTGTAACGAAGTCTGATTTCAATTGGCAGATTTTGCAAGTTCAGCCAAAATTGCCTCGCCCATTTCTGTGGTGGATACCCTTGTACATCCATCGGCCATGATATCATCGGTCCGCAAACCACTATCAAGTACGCCTGCAATTGCTGCTTCAATCGCATCGGCTTCTTCGATCATGTTGAACGAATAACGCAGACACATGGCGAATGAAGCTATCATGGCAATCGGATTTGCGGCACCAGTCCCTGCAATATCGGGAGCCGATCCGTGTACCGGCTCATACATCGCCTTGCGTTTACCTGTCTTGGGATCATGAGCGCCAAGGGAGGCTGATGGAAGCATTCCCAGGGAACCTGTCAACATGGCGGCTACATCCGACAGCATGTCTCCAAAAAGATTGTCGGTCACAATGACATCGAACTGTTTGGGCCAGCGCACTAATTGCATTCCGCCAGCATCTGCCAGCATATGGGTTAGCTCGACATCGGAGTAATTTTTTGCATGGGCCTGTGTCACAACCTCGTTCCACAGCACACCTGATTTCATGACATTGCGCTTTTCCATGGAGCAGACCTTGTTGCTCCGGGTGCGCGCAAGTTCGAACGCAACACCGGAAATTCGCTCGATTTCATATGTGTCATATATCTGC